>NZ_CAXUBY010000010.1:0-86305 GCF_964249515.1 Eubacterium sp. 3_1_31 | reverse complement strand
TGGTAAGCGTAGCCTGAATCTGAGCCCCTTGGGGCGATTACGTAAAAACCACCAGCTAAGCTGGTGGATATTTATTTTGTATCGGTAAGACCTAAAAGATAATCTGTTGATATATGAAAGTAGTTCGCAATCGCAACAATCTCATAATCTGGCACAAACCGTTTTCCTTGTTCTATTCTAAGGATTGTTAAATCTGTAAATTCAAATCCTTCTGTTTGTAATCGTGTGGCCAGCGTCTTTTGAGAAATGCCTTGTGCTTTTCGCAATTCTTTTACCCTAGTTCCGATAATATTTTTTGACTGTCCATTCCAGTATATTTTCATGCCATTCCTCACTTTCGACTTATCGGCGTGTCTCTTGCAATCTCACCTATCATTGCCGTTGTATCATGTATGAAAAAAAGCTACTGGATGGCATTGGTATTTACAGAACTTTATTCCATCGCCAGACTGTTTGCGGGTATGTCAGGCAGACTGCTGTATTTATACCCTATCAACGCTATATTCAATCTTTCCGGCTATCATATAACGACTATGGGAAAAAGAATGGTGAGTATCCTTGTGTTGCTGCTTTTCGCTGCGTTACACTGTTATATCGAAGACAAATTTAGAGATGCTCCGGTTAGAGGAATGACGGAACAGATTGAGGAATGGGCTAACCAGCTTGGACTGGATTAGTAGCTTTGTGCCATAGATAGTATATCGCTGGCATTGATATTTTTGTGTGCCTGTCAGGGGGAAATAATGAATTTAGATAATCTAAGTGCAGATTGGCGGTTGTGAACGTGGTAAGCCAGATCAGAAGAAAAATTGGGGATTGAGTGAAGTAAAGGCTATGGGTAGCTACCATAAGATGATAGCTACCCATGTTTTGGTATTATCTTTGTTCTTGACAGCATGTGGGCTGAACATCCAGCCCATCCAGAAAATTGTTTCCCCATTGGCACATAGCTTCTAAAACAGGAATGATACTGCGTCCAAATGAGGTGAGGGAGTAAATAGTCTTGGGTGGTTTCTCAGGAATAACTTCACGATGGATCATGCCGCAATCTTCTAAATCGTGGAGCTGCTGAGAAAGCATCTTAGGTGTGGCTTTGGGAATTAAGCGTTGTAGTTCCATATAATGTAATGGCTGGTCAATCAGGTGCCATAGAATCAAAGGCTTATATTTACCACCAATCAGAGAAAGAGTGGCCTCTACAGGACAGTTAAATTGAATTTTTTCGTATTTCATGATGTTCTCCTTTCACGCAGGGATACTATCTTTTTGGAAAGTATCTTCCGAAAAAGTGCATTCTTGCGGGTAATTTGATTTGTGCTACAATAAGTTCATGGTTGGTTTGACATACCGAATACATGTTATACAGAAAGGATTAATATTATGGAATTTATCAATATTGCAAAGCGGCGTCAATCAGTACGCAGTTACAAAAATCAGAAGGTTGAACCGGAAAAGCTGGAGCAGATTCTGGAAGCTGCCCATGTAGCTCCAACCGCAGCAAATCTTCAGCCAGTTCATTTGATCGCTGTTCAGAGCGAAGAAGGTCTGGCTAAGATCAGCAAGGCAGCAGGTATCTATAATGCGCCACTGGCAATCATTGTGTGTGCGGATCACAACAAAGCGTGGGTGCGTCCATTCGATCAGAAACAGACGGGTGACATTGACGCTTCCATCCTGACGGACCACATGATGCTGCAGGCTACAGAACTTGGTCTTGGTACTGTGTGGGTATGCTATTTCAAGCCGGATGTTTTGCGTAAAGAATTTGATCTTCCGGATAATCTGGAACCAATCAACATTCTTGTGATCGGTTATTCCGATGATGAGCCGGCAGATACAAACCGTTTTGACACACAACGTATCCCGATGAGCCAGTTGGTTTCTTACGAAAATTTGTAAATGTATGCTTAAGTTGGCGCAGCCCCTGTCAGAAAAGCAGGAGCTGCGCTTTTAACGCTCTGAAATATGTGCATAGGTTTCTTCCAAAATCCATCGGATATGTTCATCCTGTAAGGAATAAATCACATTTTTACCGACTTTGTGGGAGCAGACCAGCCGGACGATCCGTAGCGCACGTAGTTGATGGGAAACTGCAGATTCAGTGGTCTGTATTTTTTTTGCCAGATCACTGACACAGTATTCCTTTTCCATCAGATACCACAGTATCCGCATACGGGTATAATCGCCCATTGCTTTGTAAAGTTCAGAGAGCTGCTGTAACTCATCGGAATTTGGAACCATAAAAGTTGTGTATTCTGTTGTATTCATGTAATTCCTCCAATCTCTGTATAAGTCATTTGACAGATAAAATTTAAGTAGTTATGATGGTTTCAGGAAGGAGATGATTTTGATGTCACACTATAATCTACCTCACAATCACGGACAGAATATTGAACGGGTATTAGACAAAATGCCTTCTGTGGAAGGCTTTACGAATATAGCATTTCTATTTCAGCAGCTTGATGATCCTACACGTCTGCGAATCTTGTGGCTGCTCTGTCACTGCGAAGAATGTGTCTGTAACATTGCGGCGGCGGTGGATATGAGCGCACCTGCGGTATCACATCATCTGCGAATATTAAAGAAAAGTGGTATCATATCCAGCAGGAGGGAGGGCAAGGAAGTTTATTATTCACTCTCTGATACACCACAGGCAAAGTTACTGCATCATTCTATAGACGCTTTATTTGAAATATCCTGTCCAACGAAACAAGAAAGAAAAGCACCGCTTTCGGATTAAGAAGGGCGGCGCTTTTCTGTTTTTTCAAGTTTTTTAGACCTGGGATGATACATCGAACTGCTTTACCCGCATGGCACGGATGGCGTTCAGGATGGCGATGACGGAAACGCCTACATCAGCAAATACTGCCGCCCACATGTTGGCATATCCGAAAGCCCCCAAAATGAGTACCAGGAATTTTATGCCCAGGGCAAATACAATATTCTGATTTGCGATGCGGATGGTTTTTCTGGCAATCCTCATGACTGTGGCAATTTTGGATGGTTCGTCTGTCATTAGTACCACATCAGCAGCTTCGATAGCCGCATCAGAACCCAGGCCGCCCATAGCAATACCTATATCAGCACGTGCCAGCACAGGGGCGTCGTTGATACCATCACCGACAAAGACCAGCGTACCTTTTTCACTTTTTTGCTTTAAGAGATCTTCCACACGGTCAACTTTGTCAGCCGGGAGAAGCTCTGTATATGCCTGATCCAGACCGAGGCGGTTTGCCACTTTTTTTCCGACGGCATCTGCATCTCCGGTCAGCATGACAGTTCTTCGGATGCCTGCGGATTTCAAAGAACGGATTGCAGCCGGAGCATCTGCTTTGATCTCATCCTCTATTACAATACATCCGGCATATTTTCCGTTGCAAGCGACATAAACGACTGTTCCGACGGAAGGGCAGGCGGTGTACTTGATGTGTTCTCTTATCATTAATTTTGCGTTTCCAGCCAGGACTGTCTTTCCGTCGATGAGAGCCTGCACACCGTGTCCGGCAATTTCCTGGACATCGGTAATGCGGGTGTTGTCAATCTTCTTGCCATAGGCATTTTTGATAGACAGGGAAATCGGATGGTTGGAGTAATCTTCCGCATATGCGGCCAACTCCAGAAGCTGATGATCTTTCATGTCGTTGGAATGGATTTCACTGACGGCAAAGGAACCTTTTGTCAGTGTGCCTGTTTTATCAAAGACTACCATTTCAGCATGAGCGAGAGCTTCCAGATAATTGCTGCCTTTGACCAGAACACCGATTTTGGACGCCCCGCCAATACCACCGAAGAAACTAAGCGGAATGGAAATGACAAGCGCACAAGGACAGGAGATAACCAGGAAGGTTAAAGCTCTGTAAATCCAAATGCTAAATGCCTGGCCTGTAATAATCGGCGGCAGAGTTGCAAGGGCCAGGGCAGCGAATACTACAGCAGGCGTGTAGTAGCGGGCAAATCGTGTGATGAAGTTTTCAATCCGTCCCTTTTTATCACTGGCGTTTTCAACCAGATCAAGGATTTTCGCTACGGTGGATTCCCCAAATTCTTTTGTGGTCCGGATAGTCAGTATTCCAGTTTGGTTGATACAGCCGCTGATCACTTCCATTCCCGGTTCCACCTCACGGGGCATGGATTCTCCGGTCAGGGCAGAGGTATCTAAAGCAGAAGAACCTTTGATGATTGTTCCGTCCAGCGGGATACGCTCGCCTGGTTTTACTATAATGGTGGAACCAATCTGAACTTCGTCCGGATCAACCTGAACCAGCTTTCCGTCCTGTTCAATGTTGGCATAATCTGGTCGGATGTCCATCAGGCTTGTGATAGATCTGCGGGATTTGGAAACCGCATAAGATTGGAACCATTCACCTACCTGGTAGAATAGCATAACCGCAACACCTTCAGAATGTTCACCTAAAATCAGTGCGCCGATGGTGGCAATCGTCATCAGAAAGTTTTCATCAAATACCTGCCCGTGCAGAATGTTCGTGACCGCTTTCCACACAATATCCCATCCGATCACTACATAGCAGGAAAGAAATACTCCCATTTCAATAGATTCAGGAAGATGTAAAAGACTTCCTGTAAAAAACAGCACTGCCGCAACAATAATACGTGTAAGCAGATGCTTTTGTTTTCGTGTCATAAATTCATTACTCCTTTCATCGTCTTAATGAAAAAACACCGGCTACCAGGAAAACGGCAGCCGGTGTCTGGCTTTTTCTTACACCTTAACAGTTACATCCGGCTCGATTTTCTTAATCAGTGCCTTCGCTTCGGTCAGGATGGCATCGAACTTATCATCGGGTGCCTCCAGAACCATCTTCTGATTCATAAAATTAACGGATACGTCAGTAACACCGTCAATCTTTTTTACAGCACTCTGAATCTTTGCGGCACAGTGTCCGCAGTCAAGGTCGATTAATTTGATTGTTTTCTTCATAGGATGTTATCCCCTTTCTATAGTTATTTGGTTGGTTTGACATGGCTGAACAATTAAAAGATTGTTTAATCGTTCATGCCGTCAGTATATTCACGAAAATCTTTAAAGTCAACGGGTTTGGGAGCAATCCTGCTCTTTGGATTGGAAAACCTGCCGATTGGATTTATTCAAAAAAAGGAATTACTTTTTGGATAAAAAATGCTCCTTTATGGAGCGTACAAAACCGGAAAAGCGTGTTTATAATGATTGCGTTCCCTACGGGGGACGGGTACCCAAATCATAAAAAGAAAGAAGGGATGAAATTGCAAAAGGAGCAATTTGACATTACGGGTATGACCTGCTCGGCCTGCTCAGCTAGGATTGAAAAGAGCGTTGGGAAGCTGCCCGGTATCAAAGAGGTGTCCGTCAATCTGTTAAAGAACAGTATGGTTGCTTCTTATGATGAGTCCGTTCTGGATGTGGAAGGGATTGTCCAGGCAGTAGAGAAAGCAGGTTATGGGGCATTTCCTAAAAAACCTGCCGCCATCCAGAACAAAAGCAGTGCCGCAGGCCGGACGAAAAATCCGGAAACCAGCACGGCACAGGCAGAATACAAGCAGATGAAACAGCGGCTGCTTATATCTGCCATTTTTACCGTACCGCTGTTTTATATATCAATGGGACACATGATGGGCTGGCCCCTTCCGGGTTTCCTTTTAGGAATGGAAAATGCCCTGAGCTTTGCTTTTACCCAGTTCCTGCTTCTGATTCCGGTAGTGTTTGTCAATTTTAAATATTACCGGATGGGGTATAAGACGCTGTTTCATGGTTCACCTAACATGGATTCTCTGATTGCGATAGGTTCCAGTGCAGCGATTATTTATGGGATTTATGCCATTTATAAGATTGGAATTGGATTCGGGCATGGAGATATGATAACTGTCCACAGCTTTATGATGGATTTATATTTT
Source organism: Eubacterium sp. 3_1_31 (assembly GCF_964249515.1). Classification (NCBI taxonomy): domain Bacteria; kingdom Bacillati; phylum Bacillota; class Clostridia; order Eubacteriales; family Eubacteriaceae; genus Eubacterium; species Eubacterium sp. 3_1_31. The sequence goes on along the minus strand of NZ_CAXUBY010000010.1, from coordinate 80,416 downwards.
GAGTCCGCAGGCATGATCCTGACACTGATTACTTTGGGAAAAACGCTGGAGGCACGGGCAAAGGGGAAAACCTCAGATGCGATTACCAAACTGATGAACCTGGCCCCAAAGACTGCTACGATAGAGCGTGATGGACAGGAAGTTGTTATTCCAGTGGAAGAAGTGCAGGCCGGAGAAACGCTGATCGTGAAAGCGGGAGAGTCAGTGCCTGTGGATGGCATCGTGATAGAAGGTTCTTCTTCTGTGGACGAATCTGCCCTGACAGGAGAGAGCATTCCGGTAGAAAAACATATGGGAGATAAAGTCATCGGAGCAACTTTAAATAAATCCGGGTATTTTAAAATGCAGGCTACAAAGGTAGGAGATGATACCACCCTTTCGCAGATTGTCCGTCTGGTAGATGAAGCAACAAGCTCGAAAGCTCCGATTGCAAAGCTGGCAGATAAGGTCAGCGGTGTATTTGTACCTGTGGTAATCAGCATTGCCCTGATTGCTGTTATCGTATGGTTGCTGTTGGGATATGGGTTTGAATTTGCTCTTTCTATCGGTATTTCGATTCTGGTTATTTCCTGCCCGTGTGCATTAGGACTCGCTACGCCCACCGCAATCATGGTAGGAACTGGAAAAGGGGCATCAAACGGAATCCTGATCAAATCGGCAGAGGCTCTGGAAACCGCTCATAGTGTTGATACGGTGGTTCTGGATAAAACTGGAACTATTACGCAGGGAACACCGAGCGTTACGAATTTTCTGTGCGGGGACGGGATAGGACAGAAAGAACTATTGCAGGTTGCCGCATCGCTGGAAAAACTGTCAGAACATCCATTGGCAGATGCGATTGTAGAAGAAGCGGAAAGGGAAGGCGTATCTTTCCTGCCCGTAGAGAATTTTAAACAGATTCCTGGACAGGGGATTACCGGGAAAATTGGGAATGAAGTTTGCTTTGCAGGAAATTATCGATTGCTTAACGCTAATGGTATTTCCGGTGGAGCTTTGCAGCGGCTTGGGGAATCTATGGCGGAGGATGGAAAAACACCTTTGTTCTTTGCACGTGGAGAAAAACTGATTGGCGTGATTGCTGTGGCAGATGTGGTGAAGCCTACTAGCAGGCAGGCAGTACAGGAATTGTCATCTATGGGGATTGAAGTGGTCATGCTGACGGGTGATCATGCGAAAACGGCAGAGGCAATCCGCCGTCAGGTCGGTGTAGATCGTGTGGTGGCGGAAGTCTTTCCACAGGATAAAGAGAAAGAAATCCGGCGTTTGCAGGGGGAAGGCAAGAAAGTGGCAATGGTGGGCGATGGTATCAACGATGCTCCCGCACTTGCCAGGGCAGATGTTGGAATTGCGATTGGAGCCGGAACGGATGTAGCCATAGAATCGGCGGATATTGTTCTGATGAAAAGTGATTTGCTGGATGTCTCTACGGCGATTCAGCTTAGTAAAGCAGTTATCCGCAATATCAAGCAAAATCTGTTTTGGGCGTTTATTTATAACATCATTGGCATTCCGGTAGCGGCGGGACTGTTTTACCTGCCCTTTGGTCTGAAACTGAATCCAATGATCGGAGCGTTTGCCATGAGTTTCAGTTCGGTATTTGTCGTATCAAATGCACTGCGGCTGCGGTTATTTCAGGCAAAGCATATATCCCATGAAGGTGCCGATATGGAGTTTGAACAGGAAAATAATAAAAAAGAAAGTAAAGGAGCAACTCAAATGGAAAAAATATTAAATATTGAAGGAATGGTCTGCATGAATTGTGTGAAGCACGTTGACAAGGCATTGCGGGAAGTGGAGGGCATCAAAGAGGTTACTGTAAGCCTTGCGGATAAAGAGGCACGGGTACAGCTTAATAAGGACGTGCCGGATGGTGTACTGAAAGCGGTTATCGAGGATGCTGGCTATCAGCTTGCAAGTATTCGTTAAGTGAGTTGTCTATGAAAGCAAAGAAAGGTGATATTACTCATAAGTTAAAGATTGCCAGGGGACAGATCGACGGTATCCTGCAAATGATTGATGAAAACCGGTATTGTGTGGATATTTCCAACCAGCTTCAGGCAACGCAGGCTTTATTAAGAAGTGCCAATCAGGAGATTTTGCAGGAACATATCCGGAACTGTGTTAGGGAGGCTCTGCAAACGGATGTTGAAAATCCAAAATTGGAAGAAGCATTAGAATTGCTGGAGAAGATGGCGCAATGATACTGAGGGGCAGGGGTAAAGCCTTTCTGTCCCTGGAATTTTTTCTGATTGGATTGTGATTTATTCCACCCGGAGCGTACAAAATAAATTGAATTTTATATACTTTAATTGGTTAGACGTGGCTAATGAATAAGGAGGTAAAAGTGATGAAACAGTCACTTGATACAAGAACAAAATTATTATCAAAGAATCCATTTTCACTGATGTTGGAGCTTAGTATTCCAGCGGTTCTCGGCATGGTGGTCGTTGGGCTTTATAACATGATGGATTCGATTTTTGTCGGGCAGATGGTAGGAGCAGCGCAGATGGGAGCCGTATCGGTATCTTATCCGTTTACTTTGATTAATGCAGGCTCTGCCGCTATGGTAGGCGTAGGTTCTGCCTCGGTGCTTTCCCGTGCTATTGGCAAGAAGGATGAAGGAACGATAAAAAAGATTATGGGAAATCTGGTTGCGATGGTTCTTTTGATGTCAGTGGTTTATACCATCATTGGAATGGTATTTACCCGCCAGCTTTTATCCCTTGCAGGAGCCGGTGACAATATTATGAACTATGCGGAGAAATATCTCCGGATTGTGTTTGCTGGTTCCCTGTTCGTGAACTTTTTCCAGAGTGCGAATATGGTCATTCGTGGGGAAGGACAGTTGAAAAAGGCAATGACGATCATTGCCAGCGGAGCTATTTTAAATATTATTCTTGATCCGATTTTTATTACGGTTTTAAAACCTTATGGATTGGGAATAGAGGCGGCTGCATACGCAACGATTTTTTCGCAGTTTGTTCAGGCAGCTATTACACTATGGTACTTTAAGAAAAAAAGTCCGAATGTAAAGATTGGGCGTATCCGTATTGATGGAACGTTGCTTCCCCAGGTACTTGCAGTTGGTGTATCAGCTTTATTAATGCAGGTACTGACGTTGGTACAGCAGACGGTGATTTATCGTGTGGCATCAAATTATGGTGGGGAGACTTCGCAGATTCTTCTTGCTGCGGCACTTCGGTTCTGGAATTTCTCGTTTGTTCCGTTATGGGGAATTAGTCAGGGATTCCAGCCTGCGGCTGGAACGAATTACGGGGCAAAACAGTACGATAGGGTAAAAACGCTGACTCGTGTATTTATTATTTCAGCTACGGTGTTATCCCTTGTGTTTTATATTCCGGCGGAGTTGTTTCCAGAGAAAATTTTATCCATGTTTATTACAACGCCGGGAGTGGCGGCATCGGGAGCTGCGAACTTCCGCATTATGTTCAGTACTTATATCTTGCAAGGAAGTTTTATCATTGCTGTGACACTTTTCCAGTCTTTGGGAAAAGCAAACAAGGCAACATGGCTGGTATTGTTCCGCCAGATTATTTTATTTATCCCGCTGTGTATCGTCCTTCCAATGGTCGGCGGCATGGGAATCCGTGGCGTATGGCTGGCGATTGCTCTGACGGATGCGGTTCTTGTAGTAATTACGGTTTCCATGATGCTTTCTGAGTTTCGTAAAATGCCGGAAACAGTTAAGGCAAAATGAGGAGGAATAAAGATGTATCTTTGTAATGGAAAAGCAGGAAATGAATATAAAGTCAGAGATATTGACCTGCCTACAAATATGGAAAAGCGTCTGGAGGCTCTTGGGATGACTCGTGGAACTTCTGTTATGGTTTTAAACAGTAAAAGCCACGGCGTCCTGATTGTAAAAGTACGTGGAACACGTTTTGCGCTTGGACGCAATATTACGAAGAATATTTTGGTTGCTGCATAGGAGGGATAAATTTCGATGAAAGAAAATTTAACAATAGGCTTCATCGGGAATCCAAACTGTGGAAAGACAACACTTTTCAACGCATACACCGGAGCCAACCTGAAGGTGGCAAACTGGCCCGGTGTTACCGTTGAGAAGGTAGAGGGAGCCATTAAAGATCATGACTTAAATATCCGTTTGGTCGATCTCCCTGGTACATATAGCCTGACATCCTATACGATGGAGGAACAAGTGTCCAGACAGTTTATATTGAGCGATGAAGTGGACATGATGATAGATGTTGTAGATGCTTCAGCGCTGGAGCGTAATCTGTATCTGACGCTGCAGTTGCTGGAGCTTGGAAAGCCGGTGGTCATGGCATTGAATATGATGGACATTGTGGAAAAACGTGGCATGGAGATTGACACACACAGGCTGCCGGAGATGTTAGGGATTCCGGTGATTCCGGTTTCCGCAAGGAAACGGACAGGGTTGGATGTGCTGCTCCATGCAGCGGCACACCATAAAGACTGCGTTGATCCGGAGTGCTTGATCCATCACCATAACTACCATTCAAAGCATCGGCATGACCACCATGCAGAATATGCAATGGTTTACAGTGATAAAATTGAAGATAAGATTGACCTTATCATGGATGAATTAAAGAGAAAATATCCGAATCTGAAAAATTACCGATGGCATGCAATCAAGCTGTTGGAGCAGGATAAGGAGATTACAGATCATTATCCCGTTGATTTGCCAGAAGTGATTGACCGGAGTTATGAATCGGATATTATCAATGAAAAGTATGATTTCATTCAGGAGATCATAAAAGAAGTGGTGGTGAACAAAGACCGTCAGGATGCACTGACGGAAAAAGCAGACAAAGCATTGACACACCGTATTTGGGGAATCCCGATTTTTCTCGGCATTATGGCAGTGGTATTTTTTTTGACATTTACCATTGGTGACTGGCTGAAAGGGTATCTGGAAATCGGAATTGAAAATCTGTCTGCGTTGATAGACGGAGGTTTGGTTGCGGCGGGGGTAAATGATATGCTGCGCTCCCTGTTGGTAGACGGTATTATTGCCGGGGTAGGTGGTATTTTGACATTCCTTCCAAACATTTTTATCTTGTTTTTGGCGTTGGCATTTTTGGAGGACAGCGGCTATATGGCACGAGTGGCCTATGTTATGGAAGGAATTATGAGCAAGCTCGGACTGTCCGGGCGGGCATTCATCCCGATGATCTTAGGATTTGGCTGTACCGTTCCGGCAATTATGGCATCGAGATCGCTGGAAAACCGGCGTGACCGTTTTAAAGTCATGTTGATTACCCCGTTTATGAGCTGCAGTGCCCGCCTGCCGATTTACATATTGTTTGCGGAAATGTTCTTTAAAGAACATGCCATGTTGGTTGCCTATTCCATGTATCTAATCGGGTTGGTGGTTGCGATTCTGGTTGCGGCTGTGATTCATCTGATTGATCGAAAGAAATCGGAGAATTACCTTTTGATTGAACTGCCGGAGTATAAGATTCCCAGTTCCAGAACAGTGGCGATTTATGTGTGGGAGAAGGTAAAGGATTACCTGACCAAAGCAGGAACTACGATTTTTATAGCGTCTATCCTGATGTGGATAATCTTGAACTTCGGACCGCAGGGCTATATAACGGAGATGGCGGACAGTTTCGGTGCTATTTTGGGGCATTGGCTTGTACCGTTCTTTGAGCCGATTGGATTGGGATTCTGGCAGATAGCGGTTGCTCTGATAGCGGGTATTTCCGCAAAAGAGGTTGTAGTGTCCAGTTGTGCGGTCTTGTTCGGGATTCCGAATATCAATTCTGCTGCGGGAATGAATACGTTGGTAGGTATCTTAGGAAATGCAGGATTCGGACAGCTCAATGCGTTTTGTCTGATGATTTTCTGCCTGCTTTATATCCCGTGTATGGCGGCATTGGCAACTATCCGCAGGGAATCAAGAAGTATCCGCTGGATGCTGTTCTCTGCTGTATTTCAGTTGGCAGTGGCGTGGTTGGTAACATTTTTAGTTTATCAGGTTGGAAGTTTATTGTGAGGTAAATAGAGATGAAAGATAAAAAATGGATTTGGGTTATAGGATTTCTTACTATAACAGGAATGATTGGCAAAAGATTTTTGAAAAAAATGAAAGGAAAAGTTGACGAATGATGAAGCGGTCAGCAGAAGGATTAAGATGAGTATTGTGGATTTAGTAAGAAACACAGCTTTTTCGGCGGCAATTCATACGGCATTGGAATATCTGGAAAAGAATCCGGAAGAAAATATTCCGAAAGCAATGAAACTTATGGATCAGGCACTGCCGGATGGATGGTATGAGGGACAGCGGGCGGCGTTCCGAAAGGCAATCGAAGAAAAAGGAAATTGGTATCAGTTGATTATGAAAGTCTATCAGTTGGATGTAGGTGTACGAAAGACTTTTTTCCAGAACTTCATTGTCAATTCTGCATTAAAAGGTTCTGCCATTCAAAATGAGGTACGGAAAAAGGAAAATTGTAATGTTCCGTGGGCGATTCTGTTAGATCCGACTTCGGCGTGCAATCTGCGTTGTACCGGGTGTTGGGCGGCAGAATACGGGCATAAGCTGAATCTTAGTCTGGAAACTATTGATGATATTATCAGGCAGGGGAAAAAGATGGGAACCTATATGTATATTTACACAGGCGGGGAACCGATGGTTCGCAAAAAAGACCTGATTACGCTTTGCGAGCGACACCCTGACTGTGAGTTCCTTTCTTTTACAAATGGTACTTTGATTGACGAGGATTTTTGCCGGGAAATGCTGCGTGTAAAGAATTTTGTTCCTGCAATCAGTTTGGAAGGATTTAAGCAGGCGAATGATGGACGCAGAGGACAAGGGGTTTTTGAAAAGGTTATGCACGCTATGGATTTACTTCGGAAACATAAGCTGCCTTTTGGAATTTCTACCTGTTATACCAGTGCCAATTATGCAGACATCAGCAGTGAACAGTTTTTCGATATGATGATTGAAATGGGAGCAATGTTTGTGTGGTTTTTCCACTATATGCCCGTTGGCAATGAAGCGGTACCACAGCTTCTGCCTACACCGGAGCAGAGAAAGATGGTCTATGAGCGGGTTAGGGAGTTTCGGAATACAAAGCCGATCTTTAGTATGGATTTTCAGAATGATGCGGAATATGTAGGCGGCTGCATTGCCGGAGGCAGGAATTATTTACATATCAATGCTGCCGGGGATGTGGAGCCGTGTGTGTTTATCCATTATTCTAATGTGAATATCCATGAATGCAGCTTGCTGGAGGCATTAAAAAGTCCGATTTTTATGGCATACCATGACGGGCAGCCATTTAACAAGAATATGCTGCGTCCTTGCCCGATGCTGGAAAATCCGCAGATTCTGCGGGAAATGGTAAAGCGTACTGGAGCAAAATCTACAGATTTGCAGTCACCGGAAACGGTAGATCATCTGTGCGATAAGTGTGAATTATATGCGGAGCATTGGAAACCTGCCGCAGACGAATTGTGGGCGGTCAGCGGGAAAGGAGATTAAGATGGTCATTACGGGAATTATTGTTATAGGAGTTATCGCTTATGCAATATGGGCTATCCGAAAAATCCGCCGGAGCCGTAAAAACGGTTCTTGCTGCAGCGGGAGTTGTTCTGGATGCGTTGGAAAAAAATATTGCAGTAAATAAATTTGTCAGGAGCCGATGCTTTTAAGTGTCGGCTCTGTTCCATATTTGCACATCTGTTAGATTTGGAATATAATTCTAAATGGAGCGAAAAGTCTACTGATTGGAGCGGTATGGAATGAAGAAAAAGTTTATAATAAAAGATGCCAGAAGGTTACTGGCAGAACAGATTAATAGCAGTCAGATAGTAGAAGGGAAAAACATGAACATAGAAACAATGTCAAAGATGAAGGGATTATCAGAGGTTATTCCGAAAGACAACGATGGTTATTGTACCGTTTACAAAATGGACTGTGCCGATGGGTTAGGACTTATGACGGTTTATCAGGCATTTCCGGGTATACAGCTTATCTATAATGATTTTGAAGCAACGGAATATGAGTGGGAAGGTATTTTTGACAAGAATATTTTGGAAATCAACCATTGTAGGGAAGGACGTGAGGGGAGCCGCCTGTTAAGTGGTTCCTGCCTGTATTTGGGAGAGGGAGATTTGTCTATCCATACAATGGACAACTGTGCTTCGGAAATGTCGTTTCCACTAAAACATTATCGTGGAATTTCTGTGGTGATTAACCTGGAAACAGTTTCCAAAAATCCTCCAGCAATTCTGGAGGAGGCAGGTATTGATATTATGGAATTTCGGGATAAGTTCTGTGCGTCTGGAAATTGCTTTATCATGCGGGCAAAAGATGAAATTGAGCATATTTTTTCGGAACTGTATTTTGTACCGGATTGCTTGCAAAAACCGTATATGAAGCTAAAAGTGCAGGAATTGTTGTTATTTCTTTATATGGTAGATGCGGCAAAGGAGAAGCAGAGAGAACAGTATACGTCACCTCATGTGGAAATTGTAAAAGAGATACATAAAAAGTTGATTTCTGATTTGCAGAAAAGACCAACGATTGAGGGACTTTCAAAAGAATTTCTAATCAATACCGCTACGTTAAAAAGTACATTTAAAGGAATTTATGGTCAGCCCATTGGAAGTTATATGAAAGAATATAGAATGAAGAAAGCGGCGATTTTACTTCGGCAGACACGGGCAACGATAGCGGAAGTTGCAAATCAGGTAGGATATGAGAATCAGAGTAAATTTGCGACAGCTTTTCGGGATGTAATGAAAATAACACCCGCAGAATATCGGAAACAGGACGAAGCACGCTTTGATGGAGGTGGTGTTATTAATACAGCGAGTGTACTGGAGTAATAAATATGTTTTTTTTAATGTGTAAAAGGAAGGCGAGCTTGTGTGGGAAAAGTGTTAATAGCTGCATTTGACGATAAAGAGGAAATAACATTTGATGAGTTGCTTTCGTTTCTAAAATCAAAAAGCCATATAAAAGTGCTGAATACTTTTCCTAATGATAGCTGCTTGAGATATGATAACTTGGTGATAGATACAAAATACCGGATGGTAGAGAGAGATGGGGAAAGTATTGAACTGACTAATTATGAGTTTGAAATCCTATATTTGCTGGCACAGTACCCCGGACAAGTATTTTCTAAAGAGCAAATATACAACCAGGTGTGGAAAGAACCCTATTATGGAGCAGAGGACAATGTGATGAGTTTGATTCGGAGAATACGAAAGAAAATAGAACCTGATCCGTCAAGACCTATCTATATTTTGACTGTGTGGGGAATAGGATATAAATTTAATAATGCGATAAAACGAAAATAAGCGGCATCTGTCAATTCTGAGAGACAGAGCCGCTTATTTTGTATCGGTAAGACCTAAAAGATAATCTGTTGATATATGAAAGTAGTTCGCAATCGCAACAATCTCATAATCTGGCACAAACCGTTTTCCTTGTTCTATTCTAAGGATTGTTAAATCTGTAAATTCAAATCCTTCTGTTTGTAATCGTGCGGCCAGCGTCTTTTGAGAAATGCCTTGTGCTTTTCGCAATTCTTTTACCCTAGTTCCGATAATATTTTTTGACTGTCCATTCCAGTATATTTTCATGCTATCCCTCACTTCTAAAGTTGAAGTATAATAATTGATTTTACCGAGTTGAGATGCTAATATACTTCTAAAGGTGAAGTTTCAGAAAAAATATACTGAATTATTATAGAACGGTCACAATAATGATAGGACGGCATGACGGAAATGCCGGAAATCGAAAGGAGCGTATTGATATGCAAAATGAAGTATGGAGTGAAATAGGAGCGTTTTTGAATGATCTCCGTTGTGGGAATGTGAACAGAAAAACGTATCTTCATTTTCCAGAGTTAGAGGAAGCGGAACAGCTTAGAAAAAAAGAAAAGGTAAACTTTGAGGTGGAACTGAAAAGATTGGGCGCAGCGCAGAGAAAACAGGTGGAAGTTTATTTAGAAGTTGTGCAGCATCAGGCGTTTATGGAAGAAGAACGGGCGTATTGTCAGGGATATGTGGATTGTATTCAGCTATTAGCCGGATTGGGAATGTTGAATAGTAATCCAAATATAGAACAGATAATTGCAAAAGTGAAAAAATAATCAGATAAAAAGGCTCTCTCCAAATAGTTAAGGATTGAGCCTTTTCCATTCTTTTTTATAAGTGAATATCAGGAGTTATCAGAACTTCAACAAACTTTGTCAAGAATTATTCCTTAACATCATTACTGGCGTCTGGAACAGGCTGCAATAGAGCGGTGGCAGTTGCCAGAAGAACTTGAAGCTGATGTTCGTTGCAGTGCGTCAGCAAACGGAGTAGCTGTTTATATGTAGAATTATTCCTATTTCCGTTTGGATAAACATAATCATCTGCGGAAAGATTCAGTAATCGCATGGCTTTACAAAACAGCGGCAGGCTTGGAGTACCCTTATGGCGTTCCAAATCTCCCAAATAAGTAGATGACACGCCGAGTTTTTCTGCAAGTTCTTCCTGTGTCCAGTGTCGATCCATCCGGGCATTTTTTACCATCGTTGCAAAGAGTGTCTTGGGAATATCCATGTTAATTCACCTCCATAAATATAGTGTATTACCCTGTATTTGAAAAGTGAAAAGGGTATGAGCTTGGTATTTCAGAGGGGTTTAACCCTAGAAAGAGTATTCAATCCTTTTTCGGATAAAAAAAACAAGATTCCGGAAAGGGCTATTTGAATACTCTTTTTCTGTTTCCGGGATTTTGCCGGAGAACAGAGTGGTTTATAGAGAGAGATTCAGGCGGCGATTATGCCGTTTATCAGGTACACAACCAAAAAAATCTTAATCAATGTTGCTCTGTTATACACCCTTGTACCTATGGTAAAAACCTATGTTGAAACGGGGGTAATAAGTGAATTAGTTATAAAGTGCGTCCGATGGGCAATAGCTCGTCAGGGCGCATTTTATATATACGGAAATTTTTTTGAAAAATTTTTTGATTTTTCGATTTTTCCGGGAAAAATGACTGTCCACGCAACAAAGGGGGCAGTCGAATGTTTTCGAGAACGGCTTTCAGGCGGAAGGGAGGTGATCTCCCTTGAAGCTGACAAAGCAGGAACAGGATATTGTGCGAAGGAAATTCAGTAAATATTGTATTGAGGTTTTGAATGGCGAAGCACTGAACTATCTGGAAGAACTGGACAGACTCTGGGAACAGGAAATCAATTTTTCTGATCTCGGAGAAAGTATTTTAAATCAGTTTTGTTCTTATGATGAAATTCCAGAAAGTGATTATTTTCAGATTATGGGTATGGAAGTGCCTGTCAGAGACGAAGCTATCAGCAATGCGCTGTACCGTTTGCCAGAAAAGAAACGCAAGATAATTCTTATGGCATATTTTCTGGATATGACGGAGAAAGAAATAGCCGAGTGCATGAATCTTGTGCAGAGTACCGTACATTATCATAAAGCGGATTCTCTGCGTTTATTAAAGAAAATATTGGAGTGATACATATGCGAAACAGAAAAAAGAAAGAGCCGGTTGCGTTTGAGGTTATTGAAGCGGCCGTTGCAGGGGATGTTGTGGCTATTAACCAGATTGTTGACTATTTTCAACCATACATTAACAGCAGATGCAGGAGGAAGTTTATAGATGAATCCGGGCAGATAAAGTATGGGATTGATGAATATATGAAACGGCGGATGGAAACGAAGCTAATAACAAAGATTTTGAGTTTTGAGATTCAGCTTTAATACTTGTGCATGGGAATTATCCCCTTTTCGCCCATGCAAAAGATTATGAAGCACTGTACCTTGACAAGTGCATATTTTATCCTGCAGGACACGAAAACAGTGGAGCTGTGTGACGGATACGCCATGACTATCTGTGTCTGATACTTTGCGACATCGTGTCGCAAAGTTACTGGACATTGAAAACGATGAAATACCGATACCGGTGTTGAAGTAAAGGTACGAGCGAGAAATATTCGATTACAGGCAAAGTTACGGGAATTTTGTGCGAGGATACTGTTTTTAATAATGATACTTCCGAAGATAAGCTGCTTCGGTCCGAGAGGATGGTGAGATTCCAATGAGGTTGTTACCTGGCAACCGCCTGCAGGACATTTATTATTTAGCAGAAAGGGGTAATCCGATTTACATGGATGATAAGAAATTGTTGCGGTATAGTATGCAGCTATCTATGTTAAAGCAGTTGCTTTCTAAAAAATTGATTAGTGAAAACGAATATCAAATCATACAAAAAAAATTAATGAAAGATTATGGCATTATATCTAACATTACCGCTTGACGAGACAAGTGTGCTGCATTATAATATAATCAACACTACGATAGGAACACAAAAAGAGGAGGACGAAAATGGAAGTTGAATTGATTAAGGCAAATGATCCATTTGACGGTTCTGCCAGACGAAAGATTGAGCGGTTAAGAGTTGCGGCATACTGCCGGGTAAGTACGGATGATGAAGATCAGATAAAAAGTTATAATTCAATGGTTACGCATTATACGGAGTTAATTCAGAATAATAAAGACTGGATTTTTTCGGGTATATACGCTGATAAAGCAATTACAGGAACAAAGGTAGATAAGCGGGATGAATTTCAAAGGCTGATTCAGGATTGTATGGATGGTAAGATTGATATGGTCATTGCTAAAAGCCTTCCGAGATTTGCCAGAAACACATTGGATACGCTGAAATATGTCCGTATGTTAAAAGAGAGAAATATTGCTGTTTATTTTGAAGTTGAGAAAATCAACACATTAAAAGATGGTGAATTTCTAATGACTATTTTAAGTTCCGTTGCACAGCAGGAGGTTGAAAATACATCTGCTTATGTAAAAAAAGGCTTAAAGATGAAAATGAAGCGAGGGGAGTTGGTAGGCTTTCAGGGATGTTTGGGATACGATTATGATATTGAAACAAAATCTATTTCAATCAATGAGGAAGGTGCTGAAGTTGTTCGCTATATATTTGATAGATATGTGGCAGGAGCCGGTAGCACTATGATAGCCAGAGAACTGAATGAACAGGGTAATTTAACAATCCGGGGAAATCCCTGGACTTCATCCAGTATCATGGGAATTATCAATAACGAAAAATATAAAGGTGATATTTTGTTAGGAAAAACCTTTACGGTTGATCCGATTTCTAAAAGACGTTTAGAGAATCTTGGCGAGGAAGATCGGTATTATATACATAATCATCACGAGCCGATTATTACAGAAGAACAATTTGAACGGGCGCAGGAAATAAGAAACCGAAGAAATGGGAACCGAAAGCATAATGTCATTCCGGGGAAACGTGAGAAGTTCAGCAGACAGTTTGCATTTAGTTGTATGGTGGAATGTGGATTTTGCGGTTCTAATCTTTCACGCAGACGCTGGCATAGTAGTTCTAAATATAAAAAGACAATATGGCAGTGTGTTAAGTCAACGAAGGAAGGAAAAAGATTTTGTCCTGATAGTAAGGGTATTCCGGAACAGGTAATAGAGGAAGCGTTTGTTGAGTCTTATAGGATGCTTTGCAACGATAATAAAGATGTCCTAGAAGAATTTTTAAAGCGAACTGAAAAGGCGCTTGGAGAAAGTTCGGTTGAAGATCAGATTCATAAGTTAGAAAAAAGCATTGAGAAGGTTTCTTCAAAGAGAAAAAAACTACTGGATAACTATTTAGGTGGAGTCGTTGAACAGGATATTTATGAGGAAACAGACGTTGGACTGAAAACAGAGTTGACTAATGCAAAAGCAAAGCTGCAATATTTACGTCAGCAGTCAGATGAAAAGAGTTCATTGCAAAGGAGGCTTTCGGATTTCAAAAAAGCACTCTCACATAATGAAGTGCTAGAAGAATTTGATAGAGGAATATTTGAGAGTATAGTTGAAAAAGTTATAGTCGGTGGCTATGATGAAGATGGAAATAAGGATCCCTATAAAGTTACTTTCATATATAAAACAGGATTTAAAAACGAAATTGGAAACGCAAAGGAGAGGTTTGGAAAGTCAACGGGTATCGGAGACAAAGTGAAAAAAATGTGTTCCGATATAAGTGACGAGATAAAGGGTGTGTGTTCCGATGTTAGTGTCAACACATGTGGAAACAGTAACGTTATTAAGACGAAAAGAAAGACGTAAATAAATAAAAATAGATAGTAGGTATCTGCGTAATAGACTATGAGAATTTGCCTGATTCTTCTAAAGGCATATATTGATAATCAAAATTGTAAGTTTGTATTTTGAAAAACAAGGGCCTTTTTATGTAAATCGAATTGATTCATAAAAAGGTTAGTGCGCCATAGTAGGAGAGAATTTGCACCCACCATAAGTGAAAAAACGTTGATGATCCTACATAATTTTCATATCGAAGGCATATTAGTAGATAATTTTAAGCTATATGCGCATTTATCCAAAATAATTCTGCACCTATGCATGGTGCATTTTTTTGTCATTTTTCCCTGCACCATAAAACGTGCATTTTTTTATATGTGAAAAATATTGCTCTCTTCTTACAATAAGGGCAGAAAGGAGATGAATGAATGTATCAGAAAATTTTTGAAACCGGTATACAGGTCGTCAAAAAAATTCAATCCACGCAGCAAACTGCCATTGAGCAAAGCGCGCAATGGATTGCAGAAGCCTTCCTAAATGGACATACCTTTTTTGTCAGTGGCAGTGGGCATTCTCATACGGTTTGTGAAGAATTTTATGGCCGTGCCGGAGGGTTAGCGTTTACGGTACCCATCCTTACCAATGAATTGACCATGACGGAACATCCTACCAAAAGTTCTTATATCGAAAAATTATCCGGCTATGCAGCGATTCTTTGTGAACTTTACCATATTACAAAAGATGATGTTCTTGTCATTGCTTCAAATTCGGGGCGTAATGCATATCCGGTTGAATTGGCACAATGTGCAAAAGAAAAAGGTGCTCGTGTCATTGCGATTACTAGCATCAAGCATTCTTCGGCAACGACATCACGAGCAAAAAGCGGTAAGAAGCTGATGGATATCGCGGATATTGTGATTGATAACTGCGGAGAATTAGGTGATGCCTGTTTAGCGGTAGAAGGATGTAATGTTGCTATGATGCCAACCTCCTCGATTGCGAATACGTTCATCGTTCAGGCAATCAGTGTGTTAACAGCACAATATATTGCTGAAAAAGGAGGAACTCCACCTGTCTTTATCAGTCTAAACGGATTAGCAAAGCAAAACATTAACGATGACCTTTATCAAAAGTATACACGTCTTTACTAACATAGCATGCGTCATAATAAAATTTGCACGAATATAGGTGCAACGATTTACATATCGCTGTAACCTAATCTATCTTAAAATAATAGTGGAAACGTTATATTTTAAATGGAGAAAACGATCTTTTCCGAAGTAGTGATATGAAAAGCGAAGGAGGTAGCACATGATCAAAGTATTGCGTGTAGATGATCGCCTGTTGCATGGACAGGTTGCACAAAGCTGGACATCCTTTTATCATATTGACAAAATTTTTATCATCAATGATGAAGTGGAGAATGATGAATTTTCTAAAGTCACATTGAATTTAGCGAAGCCTAAAAATGTTGAACTGCTGTTTTATGAACTTGCTGCATGCCGAGATGCTTTATTAGATGCCTTAGAAAATGATGATCGCGTGATGGTCATCGTTGAAAATTTCAGTGATGCTTGGCAGCTTCATGAGATATTACCTACGATTCACTCTATTAATGTGGGTGGTTACCGCAATAAATCAGATAAAGAAGCCATAGTATTGAATCGTTTTGTGATTTTGCGCAAGGAAGATATTGAAATTTGTCAGCGGCTCATGAACAAAGGTGTTAAGTTGGAAATTCGTCAAATACCTGCAGAAAAGGAACAATTGATAGATCTAAGTGAGGTCAGACATGGAACAGGATAATACGATCTTGATCGTAACACATGGAAACATCGGCAAAGAGTTATTGGATAGTGCCTCCATGTTTATAAAAATTGAGCAGCAAGTCCATGTTATCGGACTTTATGCGGATGATGATATAAACGATGTTCACAAAAAAGTAGAAAACTTTATATCGCATCACGCCGCTGTCTTAATTTTAACCGATTTGCTGTCCGGGGCGACAACACGCATAGCTGCATTATCCTTGCAATATCCACAGGTAGAGGTTATTACGGGTATGAATCTGGTAATGTTGATTAGTGCCATTCGTGAAAGCTTAAATTATGATGTAAAGACATTGGCTGCTGTCGTGAAAAAAACAGCTGTAGAAGATATCGTAAATGTTCGCAAACGAATAGATGATGAAGAATAAACAGGAAGGAGAGAGGCACTTGTACGAGATGCTGATACTATCGCATGGTGCTTTAGCAGAGGGGTATCATCAGACGATGAAAATGATTTTAGGTGAGGAACCGGATATAACATACTGCGCACTTGAAGAGGATGATTCAAGTGAAGATTTGGAAAAGAAAATTCACACCTGTATCCATTGGCAAAATTCTATGCCATTGCTCGTATTAGCAGATATCTACAGCGGTTCACCTTGCCGCAGTGCTATTACGCAGTTATTTTCCAGTTCAAAAAAGAGTTATTTAATAGCCGGCATCAGCCTGCCTCTTGTTATGGAAGCGTATTTACAAAGAAATGGGGAATTATCACAAATTGTGGACAATCTCATTTCCGTTGCAAAAGAAAATGTGATTAATGTGAATGAGTTATTACTGAAAACAAAACAAAATATGGAAGACGAGTAAAGGAGAAAAAGGAAATGGAAATTAATTTTCTACAAATTATATTGTTATCGCTTTATGCATTTATTGCTATAAACGATGCAATTCATATGGATTTTGGTTTAAACAGACCTTTAATTGCCGGCTGTTTTGCCGGTGTGGTCATGGGGAATCTGAGCTTTGGACTCACTGTAGGGGCAACCTTACAATTGATGGTTTTAGGTGTTTCTAATTTTGGGGGATCATCACTTCCGGACTTCATGTCTGCTGCTTTAATTGGTACGGCATTGGGTACGATCAGTGGCAAAGGTGTGGAGTTCGGTATCGGTTTGGCTGTACCGGTTGGAATGTTATTGGTTCAGCTTGATGTATTTGCTCGTTTTGCGAATACGTTCTTTCAACACCGTGCGGATCGTTATATGGAAAGCGGTAATATAAAAGGCATTGAACGGATGAATGTCCTTGGTATCTTCTGTTGGGGATTCTCAAGAGCAATACCAGTATTCTTATGTTTACTGCTAGGCAGTGAATTAGTACAAAATTTTGTTGCTTACTTCCCGGATTGGTTAGGTGATGGCTTAAAAGTTGCCGGAGGATTATTACCAGTTGTTGGTATTGCTATCTTGTTGAAATATCTTCCTACCAAAAAATATACAGCATATTTGATAATCGGTTTTGTTCTATCTGCATACATGAGTATTCCTATGTTGGGAGTTGCTTTAGTCGGTGCTGCTCTGGCATTATTGGCATATCGCAGAAGTGGCGAAAAAGAATTAACATCCGTTATGGAAGGAGCTGATGAAGATGAATGAGCCAATTACAAAACAAGACATTAAAAAAGTTAGATATCGCTGGTTGTTATTAGGTGAGGCAGCATGGAATTATGAAAAGATGCAAGGTTTGGGATATTGTTTCTCTATGATACCTGTATTAAAAAAATTGTATCCTGAGCAGGAGGATATGAAAAAAGCACTGAATACACATTTACAATTCTTTAATACTCATCAAGAATTTGCGGAAATCATACTCGGTATAGATATCGCAATGGAAGAAAAAGAAGGAATCGAAGCTTTAGAAGCTGTATCCGCCATCAAAACTGGTTTGATGGGACCACTTGCCGGTATCGGGGATACTTTATTCGGTGTGATTGCCAATACGATCTTCTTCTCTATTGGTTCTTATATGGCATTAGAAGGAAATCCTATCGGGATTATCATGTATTTGATTTGGGGTTGTATCCGTGTTGCTTTGCGAGGTCAATTTATTCGTATCGGTTATCGTGAAGGGACAAAACTAATTCAAAATCTTGGGGACAAGATGAATCGAGTAACAGAAGCTGCAAGTATCTTAGGACTTACGGTCGTAGGAGCTTTGATACCTAGTGTTGTAAATGCCAATGTACCATTTGTCTTTAAAAGCGGCGAAGTTAAAATGGAACTACAAAACATCTTAAATCAAATTATGCCTTCATTGATTCCGGTTTTATTAGTAGCATTGGTGTATACATTATTAAATAGAAAGGGAATGACATCTTTTAAAGCTATTATCTTTGTGATGATTTTGGGAATTGTCTGTAGTGTAGCCGGCATTTTAGGCTGATGGAGGTAGTGTTATGACAAAAGGTTTGGTACATGTTCGTATTGATGATCGTTTGATTCACGGTCAGGTAGCGGTATATTGGTGTAATGCTGTAAACGCGACAAGAATCATGGTGGCGAATGATGTCATGTATGAAAATGATGTTCAAAAAGCAGCGTTACGTTTAGTTGTTCCGGCAGGTTTAAAATCATCGTTATTGAATATCGAAAAAGCTACAAAAAATTTAGTAAGTGGTAAATATGAAGGTCAGCGTGTCATTTTGGTCGTACGCAGACCTAAAGATATCTTGCGTATGATGGATCATGGCGTAGAGGTTCAAGAAATCAATGTTGGAAATCTTCCAGCGCGTGATGGAACGCGAAATGTGAAAAAAAGTATCAATGTAACAGATGAAGAAATTAAAGATTTTCAAGAATTGTCACGACGTGGTGTAAAACTTACCGGCAAACAGGTACCAGATAATGCAGATGATGATCTAATGGAGCTGATTAATAAATTATGAGTATGAAAACATCACAGCTTCTGTGATGTTTTCTATCCTATTCTGCATAATACCAAATAAAGCATCGTAAACCGGATGTAAGAAAAGGAGAGTGATGAAATGTATCAATTCGATAAAGCCCAATCACGTTTGAACAGCAGTTGTACCAAGTGGGATCGTTATAAGAGCCGTTATCAAATAGAAGAAGATGTGATTCCTTTATGGGTTGCGGATATGGATTTTGAATGTCTGCCTGAAGTGAGTGAAGCAATAAGAAAACGGGCAGCGCATCCGATATATGGTTATACAGATCCTCCAAAGGAATTGTATGACGCTATCATACAATGGGAAAAACGACAGCATGATGTGGAGGTGAGAAAAGAAGAAATCATCTTCAATACAGGCGTTGTATATGGTTTTTATACGTTGATTGATATGTTAGTAAAACATGATGAAAAGGTAATCGTACAACCTCCGGTATATCCGCCTTTCTTTAATATACCAAAAAGTTTACAACGAGAAGTCGTTTATAATCCTTTACAACATGGACAAGGCGGATGGCACATGGATTTGCAGCATTTTGAAGAATGTTTGAAAAAAGATGCATCCATTCGTATGTTTATTTTATGCAACCCACACAATCCAACGGGGCAGTGTTATACATTGGAAGAAATTAACAATGTAATGAAACTGTGTAAGCGCTATAATGTATGGGTAGTATCTGACGAAATTCATGCGGATATCATCATGCCGAATCAACATCATGTGAGTGCGTTAAAATGCCGATGTGCATATCATGACAATTTGATTCTGTTAGGTGCACCAACCAAAACGTTTAATTTAGCCGGATTAAAAATATCGTATGCAATTGTTAAAAATGCGGTGTTACAAGAAACATTTGCATCCGTAGCGAAAGCAAGCGGTTTATCTAGCATCAATATTTTTGGTATTGAGGCTTTGATTGCAGCATATACAAAGGGGGATCAATGGAGGGAGGAGTGCTGTGCATACATTTATGATAACTTTCTGTTCTTAAAGGAATTTCTTGCCAATACTATGCCATTGGTAAGATATGAAATTCCTCAGGCTACCTATTTAGCTTGGCTTGATTTTTCTGCATTGCAGGTACCGGCAGACTTTGCTGAACGCCTGAAATTTGAAGCGCATGTAGAATTACAGCCGGGAATTGGTTTTGGAAAAGCATATGGAGCATATCAGCGTGTGAATGTTGCCTGCCCAAGAGAAACGCTAAAAGAGGGTATGTTGCGCATTTATGCCTGGTTGAAAAAGAACAGGTATCTATAATGTACTCTTAATTTTGAATATCCAAACAGCAGGATATTTATGGAAAAAGCAGGAGGAGAAATATGATATTGTTAAATGAGCGATTAAAAGGTATCATCCGTATTCTCAAGGATACCCAAGATTATATCACCAGTAAACAACTGGCGGATCAAATGGATATCAGTGTACGAACCATTAAGAGTACATTAAAAGGTTTAAAGATGGAATTAACAGCCTATGGTGCTGAATTAGAAATTAAACGTGGTGTAGGCTATCGGTTGCATATCTTGAATGAAGAAGCTTTTTTACCTATCAAGAATCGTATCCAGAGTGAATCGCCTCGGCAGTTTCCGCATACGCAAAAAGAACGTTCCATATATATCATCCGAAAGCTTTTATCTTTAGATTATCCGATAAAATTAGATGATCTAGCGGATGAACTATACGTAAGCCGCAATACGATTTCTTTGGATATTAAAGAAGTGAAACGTTTATTACATAATTATCACCTTATCATCGTTCAATCAAACAACAATGGAATCATCGTAGAAGGAAGTGAAATTCAGAAACGTATTTGTATCAATGATTTTTTCTTTCAAGATAAGATGCAAGATTTCTTTGTTCAAAACAATGTGATGTTTTCCAGTGAATATAATCAAAATGAGATACGTTATATACGAGAGGCACTATTGCATGTTTTAAATAAACATAACATTCATTTCTCAGATGTTTCTATTCAAAATATGGTCATACATATCGTTATAGAGCTTCGTCGTTGTAAATTTTATCAATATGTTCGTTTTGATGACGCTGTAATGCAGCAGATGAAAGAACATAAAGCGTACAAAGCTGCCATAGAATTGAAGCAAATGTTGGAAGAGCAGATGAATATCATTTTGCCTGAACATGAAACGATTTATCTAACGATGCATATCTTATCTAAGACAGTGATGGGAAATGAAGATATCCGCAAATTTGATTTATCCTATATGGATGCTTTATTACAAAAGGTATTCAAACGTATTGAGCAGCGCTTCGCCATATCTTTCAAAAAGGATACGGAGATATATGAATTCTTAAAGCTGCATATTCCATCCATGGCAGAGCGTATTCGCCTGCAATTGACTTTACGGAATCCATTATTATTGGAAAATAATCGGCGTTATCAATTTGCAGTGGAGCTAACGTTGGAAGCTGTTGATGTGATTGAAGAGGAATTACAGATTGAAATAGACCATAATGAATTTGGGTATCTGGTACTATATTTCAATCTAGCCTTAAATCGTTATCAGAGCCGAATCAAGAAACGTTTAATATTAGTAAGTGGTTATGGCAGACCGGAAATGATCATGACGCTGAATACGCTGAATGAAAATTTTAAAGGCTTTATTGATGATATTGTTACTTGTGATGTCATAGAATTGGAAAATTTCTCTTTTCAACACAATGATATTGTAATAACGACTATCCCTATTATGCCAAGCAGTAAAGTACCGGTTGTATATATACAGGGAAAGGTAGAATTTTATTACCATGAGATTTTATCGTTATTAAAGAGTGAATATGATATCAATTGTTCTATCCGCAAATATTTGCTGCCTTCTTTATATCAAGAAGGGTTGTTGTGTAAAAATAAACAAGATGTGTACAAGGAGCTAGAAAAGCTCTTGGCAGCTATGTGGGGGGAAGCGGAAGCTACGAAATTGGTAAACGGTATTTATCATTTAGGAAATGAAGTTGGAAATGACATCATCTGTTTGCATTCCCGCTATGATTACCATACGCCATTTATTGCGTTTTTAAGTCTTAAAAATCATATGCTATGGGAAAAGCAGCATGTGCGTTATATCTTTTTTATGAATATGAATGCAGAAAGTGATAAAGAAATGGTACATCATATGTATCATTTAATATCAAACTGGGCTGATGTAAAGACACGCATTACATATTATGCGAAAAATCAGGATTATCAAGAATTAATCGAAAGTTTAGATAACAGTCGTCTATAAGTTACTTACTGCATGCAGCATAAAACCATGCAGAGAAAAACATGAGAACAAAAGGAGGATATCATGAAGGCTTGGAAAAATTATTTTTTGACAATGCAAGATGTAGTACAAAAGGTATTGGATACACAGGAAGAAAATATTATGCAGGCGGCGAAAATACTTGCCAATACAACAAAGAACGGCGGTATTATTTATGGTTTTGGTACAGGTCATTCACATTTAGTTACGGATGATGCGTTTTGGAGAGCCGCTACACCGGCTAATTATTGTGCTTTATTGGAACAAAGTGCAACCGGCAGCTTCGAAATAACCAAAAGTTATCACATTGAAAATACATATGGTATCGGGAAGTTAATGGTAGATTACCATCGTATTACCCCTAAAGACTGTATGATCATCATTTCTAATTCCGGAAACAATATTGCGCCGGTAGATGCGGCACTGCGAGCAAAGGAAAAGGGGATACCGGTGATTGGCATTACAGCATGTGCATATAGTGATTATTTAAAAACGAAGCATAAAGACGGAGTAAAATTAAAGGACATTGCCGATGTTGTATTGGATAATTGCTCTTTGATTGGGGATGCCGCAGTTGCGATTGAAGGCTTTGATATGAAGGTTGGCGCTACCAGTACGATACCTTCAGTATATTTGCAAAATGCTGTTTTGGTGCAGATGGTTGAATTATTGGTTGAAGAAGGCATGGAACCGGATGTGTATTACAATGGGCATATGGCATTTATGAAACCGGAATGTGCAGATCATAATGATCAATTAGTCGATAAGTATTTTTATCGCATTCGTAATTTATAGGAGCTGTTTATGGAAAATAGCAAATTGTATATTGAGCATGTGATAGAACTTTTGCATGCAATTGCCAATGAGCAAGATGTTTATGTACAGCAGGCAAGTGATTTGCTTGTGGAAACGATAAAACAACAACATAGCATTTTTATTTTTGGGGCATCTCATGCCGGTATTTTGGCACAGGAAATGTTTTATCGTACAGGCGGTCTGGTAGTGGTAAATCCTATTTTACCAAGAGAAGTCATGCTAGATGTACGGCCGATCATTCAGACATCGCAAATGGAACGCTTGGCTGGATATGGTAAGATCTTAGCAGATAATAGTAAGATGAAAGCGCATGATGTATTGATCATTCATTCTGTCTCAGGTAGAAATACAATCGCCATTGATATGGCATTGGAAGCGAAGAAAAAAGGAATTGCGGTAATCGCCATCACCAATGTCACATATTCCAAACAGGTCAAAAGTCGTCATGCATGTGGAAAAAACTTATATCAAATCGCCGATATCGTAATTGATAATTGCGGGGATTTTGAAGATTCCTGCATGTTGATGGATGGTATGAAGCAGAAAGTAGCGCCTACTTCTACAATAACGGGAGCTGCCATCATTAACAGTTTGGTCATTCAAGTTGTAGAAAAGTTATTAAAGCAACAGATAGAACCGCCGATTTTTCATTCGGCGAATGTTGATGGCGGAGATGCGTTCAATAAAGCGCTCATCGAAAAATATAAGGATCAGATTTTTTATATGTAGTCATAGCATAACATAAGAATCTATGAAACCCTGACGATAGTAAGATTCGCACTGGCATCTTGTAATACCCATTATAAGATGCTTTTTTAAGTTATTTCCGCTTCTTTTATTAAAAAGCACTTTGGATATTACCATTTCTTATATCCAAAGCTTAATGAAACACGCAGTTCTTAATTTCTGTAAAGTATTGATACAGTGTTGCTCCAAATCGGTTTCGCTTGTTGCCGACTACATATCTTGAGGGGAATTACTTTTTGTTAGGTTATAAAATATGGTATAATCTATCTTGTAACCTATGCATCATGAAATGATATAAGAAATGGTTGCTCATAAAAAAGG
The DNA here is from genome assembly GCF_964249515.1 of Eubacterium sp. 3_1_31. Lineage (NCBI taxonomy): Bacteria > Bacillati > Bacillota > Clostridia > Eubacteriales > Eubacteriaceae > Eubacterium > Eubacterium sp. 3_1_31. The sequence continues at coordinate 56,417 of NZ_CAXUBY010000010.1, read as the reverse complement.
ATTCCTCTGTATTCTTGTATACAGCATATCAATTATTATCTGTTTTTCAAATAATCTTCTCCATTTGATAACAGCATCTTTTATGATTATCTTAAGAATAGATGCATAAGGCATGAAAACCATGCTTACAATAAGACAAGGAGGTATGCAAGTGTTAAGACTGGATACAATACGTAAAACTTATAAGACTGGTAACTTTGAACAAAAAGCATTGGATGGGGTATCCATTAATTTCCGCAGCAATGAGTTTGCGGCAATTCTTGGACCATCGGGCTCAGGTAAGACAACGATGCTGAATATTATCGGTGGTTTAGATCATTATGACAGTGGTGATCTTGTCATTGAAGGGATTTCCACCAAAAAATACACCTCACGAGATTGGGATACGTATCGTAATAATCGTATCGGTTTTGTTTTTCAAAGTTATAATTTAATACCTCACCAAACGATTCTCTCCAATGTAGAGCTAGCCTTGACATTAAGTGGTATACCGGCGGCTCAGCGCAAAGAAAGAGCAATTGCGGCTTTAACAGAAGTTGGATTAAAAGAGCATATACACAAAAAGCCAAATCAATTAAGCGGCGGTCAGATGCAGCGTGTTGCGATTGCCAGAGCTTTGATCAATAATCCGGAAATCTTGTTAGCGGATGAACCAACCGGGGCACTGGATACCAAAACAAGTATTCAGGTCATGGATCTATTGACGAATATTGCCAAAGATCGATTGGTCATTATGGTAACACATAATCCAGAACTTGCACATCAGTATGCAAACCGTATCGTACAGCTGCAGGATGGGAAAATTACCGCGGACAGTCATCCATTTGCGTTGGATGAGCAAGAAGGGGTAGTGCAACGCACGATAAGAAAAGCTAAGATGTCTTTACGTACCGCCATATCGTTGTCTTTCAGTAATCTGATGACCAAGAAAGCACGTACGTTTATTACCGCTTTGGCCGGTTCCATCGGTATCATCGGTATCGCGGCAATCTTATCGTTAGCGAATGGTATCAATTTGTATATCGAAGATGTAGAGCGGGAAACGTTAAGCCTGTATCCATTGACGATTCAGCAAAGTGGTATTGATCTTACCAGTATGATGAGTGAACATGGACAGAGTACGCAAGTAAAAGATAAGAAGGATGAGCAAGGCGTTAGTGAAATCAGCATGATCAAAGATATGTTTTCTTATCAAAAACAAAACGATATGACAGCATTAAAAACATATCTGGAAACACATGAAACAGCAATCTCGCCTTATGTTAATACGATACAATATACCTACAATATCACACCACAGATTTATTTAAAGGATACGGATAAAGCGATTGAACAAGTGAATCCGGATTCGTTATTTAACACCGCAAATGATCCGGCACAAAATATGAGTGCCATGATGGGAATGGGAAATTTCACCAGCATGAATGCCTTTCATGAATTACCGCAAGAAACCAAGATGTATGAAAATCAATATGAGGTAGTAGCAGGGCGTTGGGCTAAGGAATATGATGAAATGGTGCTAGTCTTGTCCTCCAGTGGCAAAGTATCGGATTTTGTTTTATATTCCATGGGAATCAACGACCGTGAAGAATTACGTAATTTATTGGAAGATTCACAAAATGGTAAGAAAGTAAAAGTGGAAAAGGAAAAGACAGTAACGAAACATTCTTATGAGACGTTATTGTCTCCTAAATTCAAGGTCATTCTGCCTGCGGATAAATATCGTTATGATGAAAAACATAAGATATGGAATGATGAATCAAAAAATAAGAAGTATATGAAAAAAATCATAGCGAATGGCGTGGAATTGAAAATTGTCGGCATTGTCAAACCTGAATCGGATGCGGCTATCTCCTCTTTATCCTCAGGCATTAATTATTCACCAAAGCTGACAAGCTATTTAATGAAGGAAGCCGAAAAGCAAAAAATTGTCCAGGAACAATTAAAAAATCCGACGATTAATGTGTTTACAGGGAAATCTTTTCAACAAGAAAACAATGATCAGCAGCCGAAGTTGGAATTTGCGGATGTTGTTTCCATTGATGAACAAAAGATTCAGAATGCTTTCAAAATGGATACTTCTGCCTTTGATATGAGTAAAATAAAAGTTAAGGTCGATAAATTTGAAATACCGAACGATGAGCTTCCTAAAGTGAACGCCAATATGGAAGAGGTGTTTGCTTCTGTTGCCAGTCAGGTCCAGATACCAACCGATCAGCTCTCGACAATCTTTTCTTCCCTTATGATGAATTTCATTTCGGAAGAATTAAAAAATGGTGTAAGTGATCCTACCCAGATGTCACAAGATCTCAACACGTATCTGGCAAAACCAGAAGTGCAGGCACAGATTGGGCAGCAATTGGGAAGTGCCATTGATACGACGAAATTATCGAAACAGCTAAGCAAAGCTTTGCAGACACAGATGGAAGGTGTTATGCAGACGTATGTCAAACAAATGAGCACACTCGTTGAAAAACAAATACAGCGACAATCGCAGCAAGTTATGCAACAGCTTATGGCACAGTTGCCGGCACAGCTGAAAAACAGCATTCAGATAGATACAACAGCGTTTCAAGATGCTTTCCAGATGAATATGAGTGAAGAGGAATTGATGAATTTCTTAAATACGCTGATGAATCCGGTGGTAACGACATATGAACGTAATATGACGGCATTAGGTTATGCGGATGTGAATACACCACAGCAGGTAAATATTTATCCTTTGAACTTTCAATCCAAACAAAATATTCTGAATTTTCTTGATCGTTATAATGCCGATTTAAAGAAACAAGGAAAAGATCCGATTCATTATACGGATCTGGTAGGGACGATGATGACTTCCGTGACCGATATCGTGAATACGATTAGTGCAGCATTAATTGCCTTTGTAGCTATTTCCTTAATTGTATCAAGTATTATGATTGGAGTCATTACGTACATTTCGGTTATTGAACGTAAGAAAGAAATTGGTATTTTGCGTGCACTTGGTGCCAGCAAGCACAATATCCGCAGTGTCTTTAATGCGGAAACTTTGATTGTCGGTTTTGCCGCAGGAATGTTGGGCGTTTTCGTAACAGCCTTATTATGTATTCCGGCGAATATCATTGTAGAAAAGGAATTTGCAATTGAAAATATTGCCCAATTGCCGATTTCTGGTGCTATCATTTTAGTCATTATCAGTATGGTATTGACTTATATTGCAGGCTTGTTCCCGGCATCAGCAGCAGCTCGTAAAGATCCGGTGGAAGCTTTGCGCAGTGAATAGTGCATAAGCCATATCTTTTAGTAATCATGTTAGTAAAATATCCTAAAAAAGCTTCTTTTACAGTATTATAGTACTGTAGAAAGAAGCTTTCTTAACGTGAACCCTTTTCCTTTATTATACAATGGTTTTTTCCTTGATTGATTTGTTGGATTAAGGAAGAACCTGTTCATTACAAAGGAAGGGGGTTCTGAAACAGATTCTGAAAAAGCATCCCTTCCTTTTCTATTCACACGATACATCATTTTGTCGTTCTTGTATCGCTGTTAATTTGGCATATAGTACCTGTTCCAACATCGTAACATTGGTAATGGTCTGGATGATAGAGCGATTTACTTCCAGTAACTCACAAATAGAATCGGATAATGCTATGGCTCGCTGTAGTTTTTCACCCTCTGCATTGAGAATATGAGAAAGGGCTGCCTCCATACAGGCAATGGATGATAATAGTTTACATATGCAATCGGTTTTACAATCCATTTCGCAACAGCACGGTTGCTTACAGGTGCAGGGCTTTAAGATACAACGACAAAAACCACAGCCATCCGGTTTTTGCAGCAACAATAAGAAACATAAGGATGAGCCTGTAGCCATCTTATCATGATCCCACAGCATATCTTTTATGACACCTTCTACGGGCAGATCATAGCTTTCTAACATATCGCCTTGCGATGAGACGATATCAAAAAAAGACATGTTTTGGCTGATTCGAATAAGTGCAAAGGCATCCGCAAAGGGTAACGCAGTGTGACAGGCTGGTAGGGGAAGCGGGCATTTATGCAGAAACTCTCCGTTTTTTGTGATTTCTGCAATTCCATCTGTATACGACAATAGCAAGGTATCACGTTCTTCCTGATATGCGATTTGCTGAATATCGCCGGTTAGGTTCATCTGCACGTAAAAGCATTGAAGCTCATTTAAATCGCTGTCCAAGCAGTATACTACATTATGCTGTTGGGCATCACTCACCCAAAAACAATAATTTATGGAATCATAGCAAATCGCCGCATAAGCATGTGGACATGTGCATGACGTAAAAAATGTAAAATCTGCCCCATAAATATGGATGCTGTGTTCTAAAGGAACTGTCAGATAATACTCTTCACCGGTAAAGGCGGCTCCTTCATAAGTGGCAAGGTCATCTTTTTGTAATGCGATTTCATCCGTAAGCTGCAGTGTATATTCCATATTCATCACCTCCATGGTAGTTCTTTTTGTAGTGTATGATGATGATTTTTAAAACATGCGTATTCATGTGCACATTTCCGCTTGTTCATACATAGAATAAACTATGTAAGTAAATGCAAATAAAAAGAGGGAGGAATGCATATGGGAATGCCGACGATCACCCCGGGAAACCGTACACAGGAACAGGTGATGACGGATCTTATCGAATCCATTGCGATGCAGGAACGAGCTCTTTCGCACATCGTAAATGCCGAATCGGAAAAAATGCAGGCAATCATCAATATGGATACTGTGAGTACACAACAGCTTTTACAGCTGAATCAATCCGTTGAGCATATGATCAATGCCGCAGCACGTTTAGAAACCGTCTTACAGGCCAAATTAGAGCTAAGCAACCAGGAATGTAACATTAACGAAGAAGAAGAGGTGGATAGCTAGTGGCAACAGTTTCAGGAAGAGTCATCTTTGATCGTGATCGCAGTCTCAGTGTTAATACTGGAGACAGTGGTATAGCCAATATCCCTATCGTTTTACAAAATGTTGCGACAGGGGCAAGACTAACCGTCTTAACAGATGCCAATGGAAATTATAGCTTTATCAATGTGCCAAATGGCAGTTATCGTATCGTCGAGTCTTATGGAACAAATGGTGGGGTAACATCACCTGCCGATTTTACCAATGCCAGTGTAGGGAGTATTCCAACAGGTGCGAATCCACCGATAAGTGCCGTACTCAATCCGCCTACAGGAGCGACCAATATTGATTCTTTAACGCCGGATACTCTTTTCATTACGGTGAATCAAGCAGATATCGGAAATCAGAATTTCTTCAATGGTCCGGTTATTTATACACCAATTGAAGCAATTCTAGATCAATGTGCCATTATTTCCGGGGAAAACTTAATTCATGCTGCAGATGAAGGAACCTTTGGGACTTTCCCAGCGGGTACACCTGCGAATACAGGTGCTCCAACAGAGCCATATCCCGGGGTGTCACCTGATTTCACCTATGTATTGCCAAATCCTGAAACCTTTACACCGCTAGATGGGGAATATACCGTACAAAATATTATGAATAATTCAAGGAGTGCAGAAATCGGCGCTTGGTGGAGAATTGCGGATCATACCTCTGGCAATGAAACTGGACGAATGATGATCGTAAATGGGTTTAATCCGGGGGCTATTTTCTTTCGCGAAACCGTAAATGTCACACCAAATACGAATTATCTTTTTAGTTCTTGGATCTTAAATCTGTTTCGTGTTACGGGATATCCTAATCCAGAATTAGGTGTGGAAATACTTGATCAAAATGGTGCTGTCCTATATAGTGCTACCCTTGGCGCTTTAATTCCGGTAAATACAAATGCACCGGAGTGGAAGGAAATCGGCAGTGTGATCAATTCCCAAAACAATACAACGTTAACTGTCGAATTTCTCAGTGAAGGGCCTGAAGTTATCGGTAATGACTATGCTATAGATGATATTGCTTTGCATGAAATACTCATTCGTGAATTTATTCCGGTAAAAACCGCTAGTACCTCGACCGTATATTTACAAGAGACTTTTGAATATACGGTAACATTAGAAAATACTTGTGATAATCCCTTAACCGATGTCTTCTTCCAAGATCTGATTCCACAAGGGCTCAGCTTTGTGCCTGGTAGTGTCATTGTGAATGGTATTTCGCAACCTACGTTGCAGCCGAATACAGGCTTTGCTTTACCGAATGTGGCTCCTCACAGCAGTGTAGTAGTGACCTTTACGGTACGTGCAGATGCCATACCTGCAACAAATCCTACCTTAAATCATGCCGATATGCGATATTCTTATACACCGGTAGAAGGTGGAATTCCACAGGAATTTGAAGTAACTTCCAATGAAGTAGCGGTAACGGTTGTGGGAACGTTAGCAGATGTATCCATTACAAAACGCGTTTCACCAACGAATGCCCAGCCCAATGAACCACTCACCTATACGCTAACCATTGCGAATGCAGGCCCATCGATCGCAGAGGATGTGGTGGTGAGTGATGAATTGGCTGCAGGTCTTAACAATGCACAAGTTTCGTTGGATGGCGGTAATAGTTTTCAGCCATGGGGTGGAAGTTTATCTTTAGGAAATCTAAATGTGAATGAGACAAGAACACTTCTGTTACGGGCAACAGTTGCGAATGATGTAACTGCACCACTAACCAACACGGCACGCGTAAGTGCCCAGACACCGGATCCCAATCTTGAAAATAATACAGCAACGATCACGACACCGATTGCAACACCACGCTGTCAGGCTTGGATTGATATTATGGATTCCATTGCCTTACAGGAAGCCGCATTAGCAAATCTCATCCAGGCAGAAGGCAGTAAGATGCAGAAAATTATACAGATGGAAGATGCTACTGCCTCACAACTTTTCCGCCTAAATTGTCGCATCACTTCTCTCATGGATGCCATTACCCGTTATGAACTGCTGTTGCAAATGAAATTGCAGACGGCTTCTGATGAATTGGCGGATTGTAATCTTTCTTCATAATGTCATCCTTTTATAACCATATGCAATGAACGGATCAAGCACTTGTTTTTTCAAATAGCATCAAAAGGAAGGATACTGCTTTGGTATTCTTCCTTTTATGATGCGTATCAGAAACAGCAAACGTCCTGTGTATTGCTTTTTTTATGGTTTTATCATGGTAAAGAGGAAATGTCATGATCGTTATTGCATAGACTGAATGATGGTTGTATGTAAGAAACTTAATTGACTATTTGCTGCTTTAATAAATTACATAATGTTTTTTTATAGGTTTAAAAAGATATTTGGACTATTTGCATACTGGAATTCATTATCGAATGGTTTTATACATAAGTTGCATCGATATGCTTGTGTACTGGATGTACGCGGCTTGAATAATGATATTTATAATGTAAAGTTTATCAGTTTTTAGAATGATAAACCTCGTTTTATGATAATAAAGAAAATGCTATGATAAAACAATACAGAAATAATGGATATGGAACAGGTGGATGGTTTAACTTCCAGTTTATACCAAACTTCGGCATCTGCTTCAACATCTGTTTTCTGTTTTTCCTTTTTAAGTGGAAAAAGGATACCTATTATATTCTTTGGTATTTTTATATACTAACATCGAAGGAGGTACGAATGGAAAATTATAACAAACGATGGATTGCGATTCTGTATTATTTTCTTGATCATAAAGATATTGCCAATGGCGATAAGATTGCCTTGAGCGTTGGTGTATCCAGCCGAACGATCCGCAATGATATTAAAGAACTTAACACTCTGCTTGTTCAATATGATGCAGAAATCGTATCAGAAATAGGCATCGGCTATTTTCTTAAAATCAATGATAACCAAAAGTTTCAAAACTTCCTAGAAGAAATAAAAGCTGCGGAACGCTTTCGTCCATTAAAAAACATTGTACCTTCCAATGCGGATGAACGTATCTGGTACATTACATCACAGCTGTTGATTCATTCTTTGAAGGAAAAAGATCTGCTTACCACAGACATGTTGGAAGAACAGCTTTTTATCAGTGATTCTACCTTGCATAAAGATTTACAGATAATCAAAACAATCTTAAAGGAATATGGATTAAAGATCAGTAATACGAAACAGGATGGTTTACATATCGTTGGAGATGAAGCCAAGATACGCTTTTGCATTTCACAATATGTCTTTAATGCAAAGAGCAATGTCATTCAATATTCCCAAGCTTTTTATGAGGATATCTTTGATCATCGCGATATTGAAATTATTAAAAATATTTTAACCAATGCCATCATTCAATATGATTTAAAGTTAACGGATATTGCTTTTAAAAATTTAAATATCCATACATTGATTATGCTGAAACGCAGTAAGGGAAAACAGCATGTCATGTACAACCATGAGGATATACAGATGCTGAAAAGTTCAAAGGAATATCAATGTGCTTATGCGATCATCACAAACATCAGTAAAGAATTAGGTATCTCCCTAATGAATGAAATTTTCTATCTGAGCCAGCATCTCATCGCCAGTCAGAAGTTCTTTATTGAGAATGTCGATGATGATTATCAGTATAAGGATATCGTCATTCATATTCTGGAAGAAATTAAAGAAACCATGCACATTGATTTGGCAGATGATTTACAGCTGATTAATGGATTGGCAATGCATTTGAATACGGCGATGCAAAGAGTTCATTTTGATATGAATATTCGCAATGAATTCATCGATATTTTGAAAAATTCTTATCCGTTAGCATTTGAGCTTGCCACTATCGCAGGCAGAACGATTGAAAAAAGTTATGCATTGTTACTAAGAGAAGCAGAAATCGGCTTTCTGACCATTCATTTTGGGGCATCTTTAGAGCGCAAAGGATTTCATAACGATGTACAACCTCAGCAATCTCATCCACGCATCAAAGTGGCTCTTGTCTGTATTGCCGGTGTTGCGATGGCGTTGCTGCTTAAGGAAAAATTAATCCGTAAATTTGGTGATGTGTTGGAAATCGTCAGAACCAGTCCTGCACAACAGGTAGATGAAGCCTTATTAAATGCCGTTGATCTCATTTTGACGACGGTTGATCTAAGCAATCTGCACAGCAATAAAATCATTAAGATCGGTTTATTTCCGGATGAAGATGATTTTAAGATGATCTCACAAGTCATTCAAAAGGATAGCGAGGCGGAAGCAATCGATTATACGACCATCTTTAGAAAAGAACTATTCTTTACCAAACAGCAACTGCATGACAAGTATGAAGTCATTGAGTTTATGGCAAATGCCATGATGAAGAAGGGGTATATCGATGAAGCAGTAAAAGCTTCCATTTTTAAGCGGGAAGAGATCTCCACAACGGAAATGGGGGGATTGATTGCTATACCACATGCCATGCTGAATGATATTGAACGCTTTGCGGTATCCATCATGGTCTTAAAGAAACCAATTCTTTGGGATAAGCAGAAGGTACAAGTAATCTTTCTGTTAAATATTCCAAAGAAGAAGTATCAGATATGGGAGCGTGTATTTAAAACGTTATATCACAATCTGATCTTAAACGCCGGTGTGAATAAACTGATTAAGCATCAAAATTATGAACAGTTTATTGCGGATATGCAGTTGAATGTTGATACAGATGGGTGAACAAAAACATAACAGGGAAAGAAACGGGGTGTTAGATTTGCGTTTATTGAATAAAGAAAGAGTAGCATTGCAGGTCAGGGTAAAGGATTGGAAGGAGGCAGTTAGAGTTAGTGGCCAGTTGCTGGTTGATGTAGGATCGATAGAATCCTGTTATATTGATGCCATTATCGAAAATATGCAGGAATATGGACCTTATTTTGTATTAGCACCAGGTGTTGCCATGCCCCATGCAAGCTGTTCTTCCGGTGTCCATCAGGTAGATATCAGTGTGGTGACGCTAGCCAATGAAGTGGCATTTATGGATTCTTTAAATAATCCGGTCAAGCTGGTTATCTGTCTGGCAGCGACAGATAATAATTCGCATATTGAATTATTAAAAAAGGTTTCGCAAATATTGTCAGATGAGACATGTGTACAAAGGGTAAAACATGCCAAGACGGTAGAAGAAGTACTGACGATATTTAATTCATGATAAGGAAAGAAGGATGAAGAATGAAAATAGCATGTGTTTGTGCCATGGGATTAGGCAGCAGTCTTATTCTGAGAATGACGGTGGAAACCGCATTAAAACAATTACATATGAAAGATGTCGAGGTTGAGGTGGTAGATACCTCGACTGCCAGAGGATCACAGGCCGACATTATCGTATCTTCGCACAGCTTCTGTGAACAGCTGAGTGATATGGGAGTAGCCATGATTGAAGTTGTCAATTATACGGATGCGAATTATATCAAGGAACAGCTGCAAAAGATATTGTCTGCACAATAACAAAAAAAGCAACGTATATGCATATACATTCGTAATCATGGGGGAGTGTTGTAACTCGTATAAGAGTATAAAACAAATGGTATCATCAAAATAGTAAGATGATGATTGCATTATCTTCAACAAAACAATTACCATTGTGCGTAGTTGTTTTCAGATAAGTCAAAAACCCGAAAATAAGGGATGAGGAGGATTTGTATGGACTTAATGATGAATATTCTGACTTCGCTGATTTCACAAGCGGCGGTTTTGGTAGCATTAATGAGCTTTATCGGTTTGATTGCGCAAAAAGCACCATTTGAACGTGTCATGACCGGTACACTTAAAACATTTCTGGGCTTTCTGGTAATGTCACAGGGTGGCACGATTATTACTGGTATGTTAAATCCATTAAATGAAATTATGATGGAAGCCTTTCACATTCAAGGGGTCATTCCTGTCAATGAGGCAATCAGCGCGATTGCGGCAGAACAATTTGGTACCCAAATGGCATTAATCGCCTTCTTCGGTTTGATCTTGAATATGATATTAGCCCGCATTACTCGCTTTAAATATATTTTCTTAAGTGGCCATCATACGATTTTCATGGGTGCATTGACTTCCGTTATGTTGAGCGCCTTAGGATTAGAGCCGGTTGTTGTTGTCGTAATCGGTACCATTATCGTCGGTGTCTTAAGTGTCATAACGCCAGCCATTTCTATGCCATTTATGCGTAAGGTTACCGGGGGAGATACGATTGCTATGGGACATTGGGCAACAACCAGCTATGTCGTAGCAGGATTTGCAGGTAAACTTCTCGGTGGGGACCCTGAAACAACTTCAACAGAAAAACTAGAGTTCCCAAAATGGATGAGTTTCTTCCGTGAACCTGTCTTGTTAATGGGCATTGGTGTATTCTTAGTAACTGTTATCTCTTGTATTTTTGCCGGCGCCCCATTTGTAGCGAAGTATGCCGGGGATACCAACATGGTCGTTTGGGCCTTTATTCAAGGCTTCACCTTCAGTGCCGGGGTTACGGTTATTCTTACCGGTGTGCGTATGATCTTAGCGGAACTTGTTCCGGCTTTTAAAGGGATTGCCGAAAAAATTGTTCCGGATGCTATTCCTGCTTTGGATTGTCCAACCGTCTTTACCTTTGCACCAAATGCGGTCTTAGTTGGTTTCTTCGCTTATACAATTGGTCAGCTGATTGCTTTCTTTATCTTCTTGCAATTGGGCATGACCGTCATTGTTCCTACTTTATTACATAGCTTCTTTATGGGTGGTACAGCAGCTGTATTCGGTAATGCGACTGGTGGAAAACGCGGAGCTTTCTTTGGTGCCTTAATTGCCGGTATCTTGAATAACATTCTTTGTTCTATGCTCTTCCCGGTTTTCGGATCTTTGGGATTCTCAGGTACGACCTTCGCAGATACAGACTTCTCCATCATCGGCTTATTGATTTACTCAATTGGTAAAATGTTTGGATTAGCATAACCATAGTGTAAGGAAAGGATAAGATTATGGAAAAAACAATATTTGCAACCAATTTTGAACGATTAAAAGAAAGTGTGAATACAGCAGGAAGAGAATATTATGAACCAGCAGAACAATGTGCACGTCTGACAGCTGAGGCTTTCTTGCAAGGGAATAAGCTATTACTATGTGGAAATGGCGGCAGTGCTTCTACAGCATCTCATATTACCAACGATTTTATAGGACATATGAAAAACTGGGAGCGTGATGGATATCCGGCAATTGCATTAACCGCTGATATTTCCGTGCTAACGGCATTATCAAATGATTTTGGTTATGATCAAGTATTTGCGAAACAGGTAGTTGCTTTAGGAAAACCAAAGGATGTGTTATGGGCTTTTAGTGGCAGCGGTAATTCACAAAATATTCTGCTTGCTGTCAATAAAGCAAAAGAGAAACAGATGAAAACAGTCGTTTTTACAGGTAAAAACGGTGGGAAATTAAAGGAGCTAGCTGATGTATGGATTCCTGTGAACACAGATGAATTAATGCTTGCTGAGGCTTTGCATCTGTTTTATATACACAGCATTGCCGAAACAATCGAACAGATCATTTCTCCCTTATAAAATAACTTTGGCGCTTGTTATTGTAAGGGGTAAAACAAGCGCCAATTCATACGAGGGGAAAAGGAAGGAGCATTATGTATAAAACGTTAAAAGAAGTAACACAGACAGCAACACAGTTAAATATGACCATTGGTGCTTTTAATACACATAATCTGGAAATGATGCCGGAGATGATCCGCGCAGCGAAAGAATTAGGCGTTCCCATTATCATTCAAACAAGCATTGCTACGGCAAAATATATCGGATATAAAGTGATGGTAACGGTAGCGAAAGAAATGGCCGAGGATGAAATGGTAGATGTATGTTTGCATCTGGATCATGCCAAGGATTTTGATGAAATTAAAGCGGCGATTGATGCAGGCTTCTCCAGTGTAATGTTTGATGGTTCGGCACTGCCATTTAAAGAAAATATTGCGAAAACGAAAATGGTCGTTGCGTATGCTCATGCCCATGGTGCATCTGTGGAAGGTGAACTTGGAACCATTGGCGGTACAGAAGAGGGCATTTGTGTCAGTGAGGATGATAAAAAGTATACACGGCCACAAGATGCAGCTATCTTTGTTAAGGAAACAAATGTTGATGCTTTGGCGATAGCCATCGGTACCAATCATGGGCAATATCAATCAAAAACAGAAGTGAATATACCTTTATTGAAGAAGATTCATGCGGCAGTCGATATTCCGCTTGTTCTTCATGGGGGAACCGGTGTGAAAGAAGAAGATTATCAGGAATTGATTGATAATGGAATCCGTAAGTTTAATGTCGGAACTGAATTGCTTGTGAATTGGACACGTGTTGCTAAGGAAAAATTTCAAGAAACGGAAGTAAACAAATCTTTGCGTCATAACATCATACCGGCAAACATGGCAGTCAAGGAAATAGTGAAGCATAAGGCGGGATTATTCATGAATCTATATCGTCCATTGCAAAGCAAATGATATGAAAAAGTATTTGATTTTGATTGCCGGCTGTCCGGCAACAGGGAAAAGCTATCTTATTCGGGAAATAAAAACCATGTTTCCTACGGTATTTACGATTACACCGGACGAAGGTAAGGAAATGCTGGCTGATGCGATAGGGTTTCATTCAAAGGAAGAAAAAAAAGCTTTAGAAAAAAGAGTATGGCGATTTTATTATCGTGTCTTAGATACGTATATGGAAGCTGGCAAACAAATAATCGTAAGTGAATATCCATTCAGTGATAAACAAAAACCATGCTTACAGGCCTTGAGTGAATTATATGGTTATCAAGTAATCACAATACGGTTAATCGCTGATTTTGAAATATTGTGGCAGCGACGAAGAGACCGCGATTTGCATTCTGATATTCATTTGTGTCATATCATGACGCATTATCGATATCAGGATACATTACAGGATCATCGTTTGGCTGATGATCTGATCACCAAAGAAGCGTTTAAAGCCATAATCGAAGAACGTCAGTACAATGCTTTTGCGCTAGGTGAGCTGCATGAATTTGATGTCAGCGATTTTACGAAAGTTGATTATCAACCATTCCTAACCGCATTAAAACGACGTATAGAAGAAAATGATAAGGAGGCAGGAGCATGAAAAAAAGTCGAATCAAAGATCTTGTTACAGGAAATATAGCAGAAAAACTATATCAAATAGCACATTCTAATCAGTATCCTACGTTAATATGCTTGTTGGCTTATGCATTTTATTATGTGGATCTATTCCTGTTTTATATCTTTGCGCCCTTTGCCCTTGGTGGTTTTAGCTATTTGTTTTATGAAAGAAAAAACTATATCATGGCGGTGTTTGCCTTCTTCTTGTTTCTATGTACATGCCTTTTTGTATATCAAAAGCTTACAAATAGGATACAACAAAAGACGATGAAGGCGCAAAGGTGAAAACAAAACTACGCTTTGCTTTCATGAACAGTTGCCGATTACTATTCTCATATGCGCTATGTTGTGTTATAGGTTGTTTCAATAAGGGATAGGATAAGGGTATGGATAAAACATAGCAGTGTATAATTATCTGCGCTATCCTATAACCAACATAATTTCTTTAGGGTTTACATACAATGAAGATGGTACGGTTGACATTGTTGTATAGTATTGACGGATATCCATGAGAATTGTCATGAATTTCTTAATTTTTCGTGAAGCCGCTTGCTTTTTTCTTTTAGAAAAAGGTAAACTGTGAAGCAGAAAACCATCATGATGGCGAATTGCTGATGAAGGAGGTGGCATTCATGAAGAAACAAGGATTGACGGTTGTCATATCGCATGCGGATAGTACATTGGGACAGCGCATGACACGCATTCTGGCAAGACATGGTGCCGAAATGATCTTATTGTATCAGAAGTTTGATCCTGCCTTACGATTAGCTGAAAAGGTTTATGCTTGTGGCAGTGATTGTGTAATGATATCCTTGGATAATGAACCTTATTATGAATTATGCAAAACAATGGATGCATTACGTACAGATGATATTGCACGACAATTTATTTATATTCATTAATAAACAGTGTTTCCGTTACCAAATCATGAAGAGATCAGACGACATTACCTATGGTTTTCTGATCTTTTTTCATTTTAGCAGAAAGGGAAAAATTCATTAAAATAGTAATCTTTTTGTAAAGATAACTTAACGAGAAAAGATTAAATTTCTTATGAAAGAATCAAATATGAATGATTCAGCATGGGTTGTCTGACAGGCTGGTAGTAGAAGCAAAAACATGTTGAAAGGTGTCACATGATGTTTAACGCAAACAAACATCCTTTCTATGATAAAAAAACATATGTAATATCTTGACGGCACAAAAAGAACATGATAAAGTGTAGACAGTTATATGACTGACGGAAGTGGAATTGACCACATGGAGTATAATGGTAAAGCAGGGCCGACCGTCTGGGCGAAAGAGTCCAGGATGTGTATAGGCTCTTTTTCTTATTTTTGGGATAGCAACAAAAGCGATAAAAGCCTATCGTTTCAATTGCAAATCCACGTAAAAATCCGTATAATGAAACGGTAATAAGGAGGTATGTGAAATGAGCATAGAACGCAAAGAATGGGAAGGCTTTGAAGGACGTATCTGGAAAGAAGAAGTCAATGTCAGAGATTTCATCCAGAACAACTATAAACCTTATGATGGTGATGAGTCTTTCTTAGCAGAACCAACCGAAGCTACAAACAAGCTATGGGGCGAATTACAGAAATTACAAAAAGAAGAACGTGCCAAAGGCGGCGTTCTGGATATGGAAACAGAGATTGTTTCTTCCTTGACATCCTATGGCCCAGGATATATATCAAACGAATTAAAAGATTTAGAAAAGGTTGTCGGTTTGCAGACAGATAAACCTTTAAAACGTGCCTTTATGCCTTATGGCGGAATCAAGATGAGTGAAGAGGCATGTACGACTTATGGCTATGAGCCAAGTGAAAAATTACATGAGATTTTCCATGAATATCATAAGACACACAATGATGCTGTCTTTGATTGCTATACACCAGAGATGCGTTTGGCACGTCGTAATAAGATTGTAACCGGCTTACCGGATACTTATGGACGTGGTCGTATCGTCGGTGATTATCGTCGTGTGGCATTGTATGGTATTGATTATCTGATTGCCATGAAACAAAAGGATAAAGCAAACTGTGGCTGTGGAACCATGAGCGATGATATTATTCGTCAGCGTGAAGAATTGGCAGAACAGATCAAAGCTTTAAAGGGCATGAAAGAAATGGCTGCAAGCTATGGCTATGATATCAGTGGTCCTGCAACAAATGCCAAAGAAGCTGTACAGTGGCTGTATTTTGGATACTTGGCTGCCATTAAAACGCAAAATGGAGCTGCGATGAGCGTTGGTCGTGTATCTACTTTCTTAGATATTTATATTGAACGTGATATGGCCAAAGGTATCTTAATAGAAACAGAAGCACAGGAATTAATCGATCATATGACAATGAAATTCCGTATGGTAAAATTTGCGCGTATTCCTAGCTACAATCAGCTGTTCTCCGGTGACCCAGTATGGGCTACCTTAGATTTAGCCGGTTTGGGTATGGATGGCCGTCACATGGTCACAAAATCTGATTTCCGTTTCTTACATACCTTGGAAAACATGGGACCTGCACCGGAACCAAACTTAACTGTTTTATATTCCAGCAAGCTGCCACAAAGCTTCAAGGATTATTCTGCAAAGATTTCCATTGATACAAGCTCTGTGCAGTATGAAAATGATGATGTTATGCGTCCGGTTTGGGGCGATGACTATGCTGTATGCTGCTGTGTATCTGCTACGCAGACAGGTAAGGAAATGCAGTTCTTTGGTGCGCGTGCAAACTTAGCAAAATGTTTATTGTATGCAATCAATGGTGGTGTTGATGAAAAGACAAAAACACAGGTAGGGCCAGAATATCGCGGTATTACCAGTGAATACTTAGATTATGATGAAGTTATGCATAAATATGACAATATGATGGAATGGCTGGCAGATCTTTATGTCAACATCCTGAATCTGATTCAGTATATGCATGATAAATATTACTATGAAGCAAGCCAAATGGCATTGATCGATACCGATGTACGTCGTACCTTTGCGACAGGTATCGCCGGTTTCTCGCATGTTGTAGACTCTTTAAGTGCTATCAAATATGCGAAAGTAAAAACGGTTCGTGATGAAGATGGCTTAGTTGTCGATTATGAGATCGAAGGAGATTTCCCTCGTTATGGTAATGATGATGAGCGTGCAGATGAAATCGCTGTATGGCTGTTAAAGACGTTTATGGAAAAAATCGAAAAACGTCACACATATCGTAATTCAGAACCAACAACTTCTATCCTGACAATTACTTCTAATGTCGTATATGGTAAAGCGACCGGTGCATTACCAGATGGAAGAAAAGCCGGAGAACCATTATCTCCAGGTGCTAACCCTGCTTATGGTGCAGAACAGAATGGCTTATTGGCATCTTTAAACTCTGTGGCAAAACTGCCATATGAATATGCATTGGATGGTATCAGTAATACCCAGACAATCAACCCAAATGCCTTAGGTCATGATGAAAAAGAACGTATCGACAATCTGGTAAATGTCTTAGATGGCTACTTTGATCAGGGAGCACATCATCTGAATGTGAATGTGTTCGGTATTGAAAAATTAAAGGATGCTATGGAACACCCAGAAAAAGAAGAGTACGCAAACTTTACGATTCGTGTATCCGGATATGCCGTGAAGTTTATCGACTTAACACGTGAACAGCAGTTGGATGTAATCTCCAGAACTTGCCACGATCATTTATAAAAAAGAAGGAGGTCTGTTTTAAGTCGTTTGACTGCAGACCTTTCTTTATGGAGGATATGCATATGGAAAATGGAAAAGGCGCCATTCACTCAATTGAAACCTTTGGTTCGGTAGATGGGCCAGGAGTACGTTATGTAATCTTTTTGCAGGGATGTCGCATGCGCTGTCAGTTTTGTCATAATGCGGATACCTGGAAAATCAAGGAAGGCAGTGAAACCGCAGAAGAAGTCTTGCGGAAAGCTTTGCGCTATAAACCTTACTGGAAGCATTCAGGTGGGATTACGGTGAGTGGGGGAGAACCGTTGTTACAGATTGATTTCTTATTGGAACTTTTTAAATTGGCGAAACAAAAAGGCGTACATACCGTAATTGATACCTGCGGCAATCCTTTTACTAGAGAAGAACCTTTCTTTTCTAAGTTTCAAGAGCTGATGCAGTATACGGATCTTGTATTGCTGGATATCAAGCATATCAATCAAGCGAAACATCAGCAGTTAACCGGCTGGGGCAACGATAATATCTTAGATATGGCACGTTATCTTTCAAGCATCAATAAACCGGTTTGGATTCGTCATGTCTTAGTCCCACAGCGCAGTGATGATGAAGAAGATCTGAAATGTTTGGATGCATTTGTGAAGACATTGCATAATGTCAAACGTTTTGAGGTATTGCCATATCATACACTCGGTGCTTACAAATGGAAAGAGCTTGGCATGGAGTACCCTTTAGAGGGCATTGAACCTCCAGATAAGGAAACGATAGAGCGAGCAAATACATTGCTGCATACCGCAGATTATCAAGACTATAAAAACATGTAACCAGATACAAAAGAGATAGCCATTCTTACTGGAGAATATTTTCTATAAGATGGCTATTTCTTTATTTTTATATTGTTTATGTTAACAACATTTTATTACTTTTTTATGTACTTGAAGAAGATAATGTTAGGATGATACCATTGAAAATATTATCGAAAGTATACAGATAGCAAAAAGTAAGCTAAAATGAAATCACATGTAAAGTTAAGGAAGTGGATATCATGGATGAGATCATCATTGAGCATGCCAATCAAGGGAATCTAAAGGATGTTTCTTTACGTCTTCCTAAGAATAAATTAATTGCTGTTACCGGAGTTTCCGGTTCTGGAAAATCAACATTAGCCCTTGATGTTTTATTCAACGAGTGTCAACGACAATATTTAGAAGCTTTAGGTATGCAAGGCATACAAAAACCAGCTGTGGAAAGGATTCAACATGCATGTGCTGCTGTATGTGTAAATGCTCAAAGCGGTAATCGCAATCCGCGCTCTAGTGTAGGAACAGCAACTAATCTGTACACGGATCTGCGTATGCTGTATGAAAAACTAGGTGTTCGAGAATGTCCAAATTGTCATCAGCTTTATAAAAACAGCGTCTGTGCAGAAGAAACGATACGCATAGAGGATGAATATATGACATATCAATATTGTCCTCATTGTCATGAGAAAGTACAAAAATTGATGCATACAGACTTTTCCTTTAATACCAGAGAAGGCGCCTGTAAGGATTGTGAGGGCATGGGCAGTGTCTGGGAAATCGATCTTGTACAGGTGTTGCATGCTGATCTAAGCTTATCACAGGGTGCAGTGACTTTTTGGAAGCATCGCTATCAATCGTATATGATAAGTCAATATGCAAATGCATTGGCATATTATGGTATCAAACAAGATTTAAAAGCAGCGGTTGCACAATATGAAGAAGCGGCATATCGTTTACTTGTATATGGCAGTGAGGATGAAAAATTTTTATCATATGTTAAAGATGAAGCAAACAGGGAAACAACAGCTATACATTTTGAAGGAGTATTTCCTTATTTATGGAGGAAATTAAAAGAGCATGAAGGAGTACCAACCAGTCTTGAGGCTTGTTATAAACGTTCTGTGTGTCCAAGCTGTCAGGGGGAACGTTTAAAGGAAGCATCCAGAGCAATTACGGTTCTTGACAAACGTTTACCGGAAATTGTAAATCTGACATTGGAAGAAATAGCTTGTTGGCTGCAAGCTGTACGAGCATCGCTAACACAAAATGAACATGCGCTTTGTGATGTTTATCTTTTGGATATGGAAACAAAGCTTCGACGTATACAAAAATTAGGCTTAAGTTATTTAACGTTGAATCGCAGTATGATAAGTCTATCCAATGGCGAAGCACAGCGTTTACACTTAGCATCACTGTTAGATGCAACAATGTCTGGTTTATTATATATTTTAGATGAACCAACGATTGGACTGCATCCGAAAGATACCGATGGCATCGTAGAGATTTTAAAGGATATGCGTGATTTAAGGAATACCGTACTTGTGATTGAACATGATGCAGGTGTATTACAACAAGTGGATCATCTTGTTGATATCGGTCCTAAAGCAGGGATTCACGGTGGGCAAATTGTGGCGCAGGGAAGTTTTGCGGAAGTATTGAAATGTAAGAATAGTGCTACTGCCTATGCCATGCAACATCTTACCAGTAAAGTACATGCATATCGAAAACCATCATCATATATCCAAATCACAAATGCCTGCCGACATAATCTGCAACATATGGATGTGCAATTGCCAATACATTTGCTATGTGGAATATGCGGTGTTTCTGGATCAGGAAAATCTACACTTGTATTTGATGTATTGGCAAAGGGGAACAAGCAAACAGAAGTAAATCGTGTAGAAGGCTTAGCACAGTTTGATCAAATGATTTGTATCGACCAACAACCACCGATACGTATGAAACGCAGCAATATTGCCACATTCACCAATCTTGCCACTCCTTTACGCAAGGTGTATGCCAAAACTAAGCAAGCAAAAGCATTGGGATTCACAGATGCTTATTTTTCCTTTAATTCAAAAAAAGGACGTTGTGAGCATTGTGAAGGCATGGGAACGATAAAAAGCCATATGTTGTTTTTTCAAGATCAGGAGGTTATTTGTCCGCAATGTCATGGCAAACAGTTTCAGGAACAAGTATTACGCGTAACCTATCATGGATATTCGATTCATGAGGTTTTACAGCTCAGTGTAGAAGAGGCGATAACTGTTTTTAAAGAGGAAAAAGAAATACAGAAAATCTTGCGACTGTTAGAGCACATCGGGCTAGGGTATGTAAAGCTGAATCAATCTTTAACCACGTTATCCCAAGGAGAAGCGCAACGTTTGAAGCTGGCAAGAGAGCTTTTGCAAACCAAAGGGAAACATAATCTATATCTTTTAGATGAGCCAACCGTAGGTCTGCATATGCAGGATGTGGAAAACTTTATTAAGTTATTGCAGGAATTGGTAGAAGAAGGACACAGCATTCTGGTGATTGAGCATAATGAGCAACTATTAGCAGCTTGTGATTATCTTATTGAGTTAGGACCTCAAGGCGGCGTTCATGGTGGACAGTTGATTGCTCAAGGAAGTCCATTAGCACTCTTACATCAAAATGAAAGTGTTATTGCACCATATTTAAAAAGGTTTATAAAGGATTAGGAAGACTAATGTCTGCGCCGTATCACTTTCTTGATGAAGTGTAGGATTTGAATGAAAGAACACGGTTAAGAAAAATACGATACTTTACGTTGATAAAATAGGATATACGCGCAATGTATGCGATACGTTACATAATGTTTGTTATGGTTGCTAGGAAAACAAAACGATTTATGATAGAGTATACGAGACATGAGGAGGTTAAGTTATGTTTCATGAAAACTTAAAGACTTTACGTATAGAAAAAGGGATGTCCCAGCAATTTTTGGCAGATCAGCTGCACGTGACAAGACAAACAATTTCAAAATGGGAAAGAGGGTTATCTGTACCTGATGCAGATATGTTGATTGCACTAAGTGAGATGTTTGAGGTATCGGTAAGTACGTTATTGAACCGATCTATTAATGAAGAAGATACATTAGAGAATACGTTATTGGCAGAGAAGCTTGAACAATTAAATTTACAGCTTGCTCAGCGGAATCAACGCAGTCGTAAAGTGTGGAAAGTTATTCGCTTTATCGCTATCGCATGTTTGGTGTTTGGTATTTTATGTATCTTACTGAACGCGGTTGCTATGAAAAGTTATCAAGCTGTGGAAGCATCGGTGGTAGAGATAACAGAAAGTTGATTGTATGTGATCAGCAAATACGATACTTTATGGAAAGATGAGTAGGACAATGGAAGCTGATCTTTCAAATTACTTTTTGATAAAACACTGAAATCAAGGGGATCCAGCATTAGACGGAGGCCCATAAGGAAGTAAACTAAAATCCCGGTAAAACCGGCGTGGCAGAGGTCACGCCGGTTTTTCTGTATCTGTCAGTAGTTCCGGTTTGGCAAGTGGAATCCGGATTTTCCCCACATAGGTAAAATAGACTTCAATCGTGACATGTTTCTTCCCGCTGATCTTCTCGGGGCTGTGGACCACGATCTTTTCAATCAGTTCATTTACCGTAGAGGCGTCAAGCTCCTGCAAATCGGAATACCTGTCGGCAAGCTGAAGGAAACGCCCTACATCGGCAATCTGTCCGGCTTCATTTTCAATTTCTCTCTCCAGCGAAGCTGCAAGCTGCTGAATTTCCGCCTGCTCTGTTTCATACTGTGCCGAGAGTTTTTGAAAGCGGAGGTCGCTTAATTTCCCAAGTACGGAATCTTCATAAAGCCTTTGGATGATCTTGTCCAAATCCTCCATACGCTTCTGCGTCCCGGAGAGGGCTTTCCGTTTTTGCGTCAGTTCCGCTTTCCGGCTGGCCTCGTCCTGCGCCAACATTTCCTGAGTGAAATCATCCCGAAACAAACGCACATAGGTCAGTGTTCCCTGAATACATTCCAGCACCCGTTTATAAAGCGTAACCTCTCGGATGTAATGGATTTGGCAGGAACCTGTATTGCTCTTGTAATTGGAGCAGACGAAATGGTCTTGAGACTCATTCTTGTAGGTATTGCAGGTACAGTAATAGAGCTTTGCGCCACAGTCGGCGCAATAGACAAGACCGGAGAAAATGCTTGTTTTTCCCGTCTTTGTGGGTCTGCGCTTGTTGGCTCTTAACGCCTGCACCCGTTCCCACTGTCCCCGCTCAATAATCGCTGGCTGTGTGTCCTCAAATATCCGTCGGTTTTCTTTCGGATTCTCCATCCGCTTTTTGAATTTCAGGGATTTTGTATAGGTCTTAAAATTAACGGTACAACCGGTATATTCCGGCCGCTCCAGTATTCCGGCAACGGATTTGGCACACCACCGGTACAGATTATCCGGCATGGCCCATCCCTTCTGTCTGGCGTTATACGCAGTAACCGTCAATACCCTGTCAGCGGTCAGGATTTTTGCAATCTGCATTGGTCCTTTGCCCGCAATGCACAGATCAAAGATACGCCGCACCACCTTTGCGGATTCCTCGTCTACAATCCATTTCTTTTTATTCTGTGGGTCTTTCACATATCCGTAGGGCGGGTTACTGGCGATGTGTTCCCCGGCTTCTCCGCGCATTTTTACGACTGCCCGGATTTTTTTGCTTGTGTCTTTGGCGTAATAATCGTTAAATACGTTTTTGAACACAGCAAAGTCATTTTCGCCCTTTGCACTGTCCACATCATCATTGATGGCGATAAACCGGACATCGTAAGCGGGGAAGATGAAATCCTGCAGCCGCCCCATATAGGAATACTCCCGGCCCAGACGTGACAGGTCTTTGACAATCAGTGTGGAAACCGAATAGTCCTCCACATATTTCATCATTTCCTGAAAGCCGGGTCTTTGGAAATTTGTTCCTGAGAATCCGTCGTCCACGAAAAACATGGGATTGCGGAATCCGTGTTCTGTTGCGTATTTGGATAATAGCGACTTTTGGTTGGTAATGGAATTGCTCTCCCCGTCGAGTGCGTCATCTTGGCTCAAACGGCAATATAACGCTGTGATCTTATCTGGCTGCTGGTTCATAGTAGCTCCTTTCCTCCCGTGTATCGGGATAACAGCCAGGTAAACGGTTGCCTATATTATAACGCGCCGTTCCTCTTTTTTCAGCAACTTTCATTCTGTTGCCTCCAAATTTCCCGCCATGATACGGCGCAGCTTGTCCAGTACGCTTTCCGCCTCTCCCTCCGCATAATGGGGGATGACATGATAGACCGTATTCCCTTCAACGGCAATCATTTCTTCTGTGCTGAAATCAAACTCGAAAACGCCGTCTTTGAAATGCTCTGCCACACGCTCGGCAATTTCCGGTTTCAGATTTTTGGGAAGTTCACTGAAATCTGCAGGTTTACGCAATCCCATCACGCTCCTTCCTTGCAGGTAAAATATTCAGCGTAATGACCACCGGACGGCCAAGCCCCTGCTTTCTGCGGAGAATCAGACCACAGCGTTCTAATTCCTGAAATGCCCTGGTCGCCACCTGCCTGCTCCTATGCAGCTTTCCTTTTGCTTCTTCCAGCGTAAAGTAGAGACGAATCCGCCCGTCCGGTTCTATGTATCCGTTTTCTCTGGAAATACCCGCCCGATCTAAGAGCAGGGCATACAGTACCTTTGCGTCGTTGGATAAGTCCATCGGCACCAGAAAACGGGGAAATGGCAGATAGGGCGGTACGCCGCTGTCCTCTTTGTAAGGCGTCAAAAAATCATTTTGCATCATATACTCCTTTCCATCAATCCATCCCTGATTGATTGGATTGATATTGACTATCTTGTTATTAACTTCTTCTCTTTAATTTCCATCTAAATATGGGTCGTCAAGACTGTCTGGAAATCCATCGCCGGAAAGAGAGGAACAGGGCTGTCCGGAGCGTCAGGTTTTCCAGTCTCTGAAAATCCAGTATTGGAGAATCCCATATAGGAGGAAATGGCAAAAGCGGTAAATTGGCAAAGTAGAAATCAACACCTGAATGGGAAAATCCCGTTTAGGTCAAAATCGTCCTGCGGACAGTTAAAAACAGGTTTTAGAGGGGAGCAGGGGATTTATCCCTCATACCCGTTGACCGCAGCCTAAAACGCCAATAATCTCAAGGCTTTTTTGCTTCTAATTGTCCGCATAGGAGCCGCCTTTTCCTGTCGCTGGCTGTTTTCTGTCCGCGGTGGATTTTCTTTGCACAGAGCTTACAGTATTTCGCCCGGTTGGAACCGGGAAGGAATGATTGGCCGCAGACCACGCAGCGTTTTAATTCCTCCTGGAACAGCAACGCCGTTTCCAATGGCCTGTCCAGCGGCAGGACAGCGCAGCGGAACCATTTGCAGAGAAGCGAATAGGAAATACTCTGGACGCAGACACATTTCTCCCCGTCGTCCAGAAGAATACAGTTTCCGTTATCGTAGTTGCAGCACTCGTGTACCAGTTTACGCATCCGGCGGTACTGCGGATAATTCATCACCGGAATCTGATTGTGGATAAAAACACCTCCTTCCTACCGTAAAAAAATGTCCCTCTACTATACATTTCATTTTTGAGGGGAAATAGGGCGGTCAATTTTGCACAAAAAATATCTTTCTATTGTTCAATTCATTTTTGAGACGAAATTACGGGGGCATTTTGCAAATTTCACAAAAAATTCATAATTGCCGTGTACAGGTAAGTTGTTATAAAATAATCCCCTCATATATCTGTACATTTTTTAGGGGAAAGTTGCCGTCTGAATAAAAATTTGCAAAAAAATTCGCCGCAGTTGTTCCTACGACGGATTTTATGGAGCAGACAGATATTCAAATTTATAACCGATTCCGGCAACGCTCTCGACGTAATTTGGCAGATCAGGCTCAAACCTTAGTTTCTTCCAAAGTTTACTCACATGGTTATGGATTGCCTTTCTTGAACCTTGACAGCATAATGTCAAGGTTACTTGTCGGTAAATTTGTGCGTCCATTGTAAAGGCATACGAAAAGCGGAACAAAAATGGTTATCCCGAAAGTCTGATTATCCCGAATACATCATAGAAAGCCAGCGACAGAGGCATTTTTGAAAGAAATGTTCGGGATAATTTTCCCTTGCAGCACAAGCTGTAAAGTCTCCCTAATGTTCCTTCACCACCTACCATATCTAATAAAGGCCACAGGGCAAGCAAAATCTTACATTGTGGTCTATATTACGGCACTTCAAATTTATAACCAACGCTGACAACACTTTTGATGTAGCCTGGAGAATCCTGTGTAACTTTCAGTTTTCTCCGCAGATTACTCACATGGTTATTGACTGCTTTTCGGGAATAGAGCGAATAATCCTCATTCCAGACCAATTCCATAATAAGCTCATAAGTAAATACACGCTTCGGGTGAGCGATTAACAAAGCAAGGATGTCAAATTCCTTAGCGGTTAATTCAATTATCTGCTCGCCAATACATACAAGCCGTTGTTCCTGGCAGAAGTATAAATCACCTATGCGAATCTCTATAAACGGTTCATCAATGACTGTCTGCAACTTATAAGTTTCGGAAATGATACATTGGCTGTCAGCAAGATTATTTTGTTGTTTCTGGGAATCGAGAAGATAGTTTACCAATTCCTGACGCTGACGGGCGCTTAACAAAATGAGCAGCTTTTCTGCAATTATGCCACCCGGTTCAGATATATCAAATACAGCTAATTTCCCATGTCGTCACCTCCATCAGTGTAGGTATTTGTGCTTTCATTTCGACTGAATAAAGTTGTCATTCGTCACTGTTAGCTTGACTATATAAAAACATATCTCCTTATAATACGGAAACAGTTTCTTGTTTAATAAGAATATTTTTTCCTGTAATGTATCAGGCAGATGGCAGATACGACAAACATAATTCCCTCTGCAACAGGTACAGCCAGCCATACCCCCGTTATTCCCCAAATACGTGGCAGTAACAAAATACCCCCAGCCAGTAGGCCGAATGTCCGCAAAAAGGAAAGAACTGCAGATACTTTTCCGTTTGACAATGCTGTAAACATTGCGGATGTAAAATTATTCAAACCGCAGAATAGAAAGCTATATGAAAAAATAGTGAAACCATTCGCCGCAATTTGATAGACTTCCGATGTATCATCCGCAAACAGCCGTACAATATAGGAGCCTCCAAACATGGAAACCGCAAATATCAGCACCGATGCCGCCGCAATAAACCGCATACTGATAGAGAAAACCTTTTTTTGCTGAACTTCATTCCTGTTTCCATAGTTAAATCCGATGATAGGTGTTATTCCCATAGAGTAGCCGATATACAGCGTGTTCAGCAGGAATTGAGAGTAAATAATAATCGTGATTGCCGCAACGCCATCCTCTCCCAGCAGGTTCATCATAGTGCGGTTGAACAAAAATGTTGTGACGGCTGTTGCCAACTGGCCTACCATTTCGGAGGAGCCGTTAAAACAGCTTTCTCCGATGACTGCCAATTTCAATTTTGGCCTTGTGAAAGACAGCGTTCCTTTGTTCCGGGCAAAATATGCCAGCCCAGTGACTGTGGGAATCAGATAACCAAAGCCTGTCCCCAAAGCTGCGCCTTGGATACCCAGACCACAGGGGACAATGAAGATATAATCCAAAATTATATTTGCCACGCCCGCCAGGACAGACAGCCCAAAACCAAGGCCCGGTTTTCCAGCCGTCACAAACAGGTTTGAAAACAGCGTTTGCAGTATATTGGCTGGAATGAATAGAAACAGCACCATGAGATAATCTTTGCAATAGGGAAAGAGCAGATTACTGGCACCAAGAGCATAAATAATGTTGTCAATCCAGATTGTCCCACCCAAAAGAATGAGAAACCCAATCACCGCACCTGTGATAATAAGCAAGGTGAAATCTTCCTTTGCCTCCTGATTTTTACCTGCCCCCATTTTTCGGGAAACAATCGCGTTTCCGCCCGTTGCAATCATGGTAGCCAGTCCCACCGTGATGTTGATAATGGGGCACACGATATTGATAGAAGAAAGCGCATCCGTATTCACAAACTGCGCCACAAAGATCGTATCTACAATGGTGTATAGTCCCATAAAAATCATCATTACGATGGTAGGAAATGCAAATCGCAGAAGCGATGCCGCACTCCATTTTTGATCTAAAATGTTATCGTTCATCGTCGCCTTTCTCCTATTTTGGTGGTAGAATGAGCCGCTGGGTGGGATAGCCAAATTCAGTGAGAAGCTCTGACTCGGCAAAACCCAGGCGTTTATAGTCCTCTCTCTGTCCCGTATCAGCTTTATCTCCCTCGCGGAAAGTAGTAATACTGATTTCACGACCTACAAATATATTGCACATCATAAAGTCAAGGAAAGCCTTTGCCACTCCATAATGCCGGTATTGCGGATGTACAGCCAGAAAGTCGATGCTTCCGGTCTGATGGGAAAATGCAGCGGCTCCAATTATGGTTGAGCCATCCCGCATAATAAGGGCTTGCCGCTGTCCGACATATTGCCTGACTTGTTCCAGATGGGAGCTTTCATCAAGGCAGGGAAAA
This sequence comes from Eubacterium sp. 3_1_31, assembly GCF_964249515.1. Taxonomy (NCBI): domain Bacteria; kingdom Bacillati; phylum Bacillota; class Clostridia; order Eubacteriales; family Eubacteriaceae; genus Eubacterium; species Eubacterium sp. 3_1_31. Next base: position 28,300 of record NZ_CAXUBY010000010.1, on the reverse strand, counting down.
CCGTCAATGACAAGTTTAATAAAATTCATCCAGTCGGGAATATCTGCCAGCGTAGCATAAGAAATCTCTTGCATGATCGTATCAGGAACAGTTGGATTTTTGTTCAATGTAAATTCCAGTTGCAAAGGATAAAAGACTTCGTTTTGTCTATATTCCAGCGGCGTTTGCTTATACATGGATTTGAAGATGGAAGTAAATGCCTGTTGACTCTCATAGCCAGCAATCAGCGCAATTTCGATAATCGGCTTTTTAGAAAACACCAATAGCTTTGCCGCCTCGGTCAGCTGCCTGCGCTGGATATAGTCGTGAAGTGTGATCCCAACTGTATCTGTGAACATTCGGTGCAGATGGTACTTGGAATAGCAAACCGCATTTGCAACAGTGTCTAAATCTAATTTTTCATTGAGATGCGCTTCAATGTAAGAAATCACTGCCGCTATATTCTCAACTTTATAGCTGTTCATGGTTTCCCTCCTTCCTCAATCATTGTACCAAAACATCGAAAATTGCTTTTCATAATTCTTGCGGTCTTTTTATATATCATGTACCTCAAAGAACATATTGGGTAATCAGCGGTTATTTCCTTTCGTAATGCCTTCTTACTATTCATTCACCCGCAGACGCTCTACAACACTTCGGTTATTGAAGAAGCGGAGCGCAACAATCGGGACAATAAACGCAAGAGCTAAAAAGAGAACCAACATCATAAGCGCCGGGAGCAGGGTCATCTGAAACGACATCATCAGGCTGGTCGGACCTTGCTCTATAAAGACCCTTATCAATGTTATGCCAAGCGCCCCCGCAATTAGTGTACCGACAAGCCCTGCCAACAGCACATAGGAAAAACTTTCGGTAATCATCATCTTACGGAGCTGGCGGTCTGTCATGCCGATGCTCTGCATGGTGGCAAACTCATGACGGCGGGTAATGATGTTGGTCATTACCAGATTAATGAAGTTGAGCAGACCCACCAGGGCAAATACGGCTCCAATCACTCCGCCGACCAGAAGAACTACATTTTTAACGCCAGAAACATTGGATTTCAGTGTCGAGATAGAAGTATAGGCAATATCGGTATCCTGTGCCAGATGGTTTTCCATCTCTTGCTGGTATTGCTCCTCCACATCAAAGAGAAAACCGTACAAGGTAGGGGATTCATAAATCTTCTTGAACTTCCTTTCTGACATATAGATATTCAGGCCGCCAATGTCTGTTGCAATATTGGCACCACCACCGGTCAAAGTCATTTCGCTGTCTGTAACCGCCGCTTTTGCTGCAACAGTAAATTCTTCCGTTGGAGTTCCGTTTTCATAAAACTGAATGGTATCGCCAACTGATAATCCAGCAAAAGCCGGATTGTCTAAATCACCCTTCAAGTTCCCCTTGTCATCATACTTGCCGACTAAAATCACTGTATTGCCGTTCCACAGTTTGTCTTTCAGAACAGACAGATCGTTTTCACCCTCTATAATATCTATTTTATTTAACAGATTTTCAGAAAAGCCATACACATTTCCCAGGGGTAGGTTATCCGTAGTCAACGCAGCATAACTTTTATCCTTGCCCCATCCCAAATTTAACGAATCAGGGAGCAGATAGGCATATTTATCTGTATTATCAATCGAGTAAGAATCACCCCAATCACAGGCGATATGGTCGTCCTCAAAAGTATTGCGGTACAGACGGACTTCATTCATTACTCCTGGCTGCTGTTCAATTTCTTCTATTGCTTTTTCCGAAAGGGCGCTCTCGTGCCCAAATTCACCTCCAAAAGCTGCCTGAATACCTGGATTATAAACCACAAAATTACTTCGGGTTTGTTTTTCAATATAAGTACCTTCATCAAAGCTGCCACTGAATACAAACACCGAGTTTAGAAGCACAATACTCAAGGTTAGGGAAATCACAATAAAAGCTGTCCTGCGTTTGTTGCACTGGAGATTGGCTTTCGCCATGCGGGGAATGACCGCGCCGGTGTCTGTTTTTTTCTGTTTTACAGAAACAGCATCCTGTTCTACATAGCGGATTGCTTCTATAGGTGACACACGGGATGCTTTTTTTACTGGCTTTCTGGTGCTAATATAAACGGTAAGCCCTGAAAACAGGATTGCGCCTGCAATAATAGCAAAATATGGAAGCGATCTAACCTCAATGTTTCCACCGCTATAATCAACAGCAAATGTCTGAATTGCGGCGGGCAAAATGCCGCGTCCAAGCAATATGCCCAAAAACAGCCCAAATGGTGTACCAATTAGGAATAGATACAGTGCCTGCCGGTTTACCAAATGCTTTACCTGACGGGAGGTCGTTCCAACCGTCCGCAGCAAACCATACTGTCGAACATCGTTGGTTACAGCAATTTCAAATACATTGTAGATCAGCAGGTACCCACAGAACATAAACAGGACACCAAATACGGCGGCCGCCAGCCAGATCACCAGATTGCCGTCATTAGACATGACTGGATTAGGCGCAACACGCACAGCGTTATCAGCGCTTGCATCATCCGGGTTTCCTCCGATACTACGGACAAACTCTGAAATGCGCTCCTTTGCCATGTAGTTGTCCCGCATTACCACATCGGCCTCATAAATACCACAGCCGACACGCTCCCCGGCAACGGCATTCATCAAATCCTGATTTTCTTCAATAAACGCTTCAGAAACAATAACCGATTCTGATTTTTCATTTGGCGTGTCATAAATACCGGATACGACCATATCAAAATGGTAAAGCTGTCTTTGATTTTGGAATTCAACAGGAATTTCTGCACCGACTTTTTCTTCAATATTCAGATCCTTCAGTATGTTGGCAGATACCAACACCTCATTTGCTTTTTGTGGTGTGGAGCCCGTATGAGGTGTCAAAAGCCGAAGTTCCAGTTGGTTCTGATCGGCATAATCAACCTCTGTAACACGTCGGTTGGTGTTAGTCATGATCTCTATGGGTATCCAGCAGCCTACTTTTTCAAACATAGAGTTCTCTTTTAACTGCTGCAACTGTTCCTCAGAAAGCCCCTGAACCAGCACATCCGCCGAGGACCCCATCATCTTTGCCATACTGTATTCCAATGTGCCTTTGGTTCCCATACCGATGGTTAAGACAGATGTAAAGAGAAAGGTTGTCAGGGCAATCGCAATTACTGCAATCACATTTCGCATCCTGTTGCTGCGGAAGCTGCGGTTTGCCAGGTTTTTGATGATTGCTTTATTGTTATTGCCGAATAAAATGTCATTCATAGTCCCGCCTCCTTTACTGCACAATCCTGCCATCTTCGATCCGAATGATACGGTCAGCAAGCTGGGCAATCTCGCTGTTGTGGGTAATCATCACGAGGGTTTGATGGAATTTCTGGCTAGTAACTTTCAAAAGTCCCAATACATCACTGCTGGTTCGGCTGTCCAGGTTTCCGGTGGGTTCATCAGCAAGGACAATAGCGGGTTTGGAAATCAGGGCACGGGCGATAGCGACGCGCTGCTGCTGGCCGCCGGAAAGGTTATTCGGCAGATTGTTCAGCTTATCCTCCAACGCCAGCATCCGTACCACTTCATCCATAAATTTTTTATCTGCCTTATCGCCATCCAGTTCCACGGGCAGCACAATATTCTCGTAAACATTCAGCATCGGAACGAGATTGTAATTCTGGAAGATAAAGCCGATTTTTCTCCGGCGGAAAATGGTGAGCTGTTCATCGTTTAATGCAGACAGTTCTTTTCCGTCTACAATCACTTTGCCAGAAGTCGGCACATCCAGCCCGCCAATCATATTCAGTAATGTGGATTTGCCGCTGCCGGAAGTACCGACGATGGCGACAAATTCTCCCTGCTCAATGGAGAGGGTCACACCGTCCAGGGCCTTCGTGATGTTCGGCTCTGTACCATAGTATTTTTTGAGGTCAGTTGTTTGCAAAATGCTCATAAGGAACACCATCCTTTCTTTTTGATAAACCCATTGTAACGGTCAAACCTCGCAGAAATGTCACGAGCCACCAAAAATTTCAGCAAAATCCGGCCCCAAATGTCACAATCCTGTGACATTTCAAATACTGGTGCTCCTGGCTTACTTTCGGAGTAGGAAAACGGAAAAGACAGAACCTTTCCCAGTCTCCGAAGCCACCCGGATATAGCCGCCCTGCAAGGAGATAATCTCACGGGCCAGATACAGCCCAATCCCGATCCCGTCTACATCATGTACGGCGTCCTCCCGGTAAAACCGTTTGAAGATCGTTCCCTGGTGCTGCTCTGGAATCCCAATGCCGGTGTCAGCAATGTCAATCTTCAAATACATTTCCCAGCACTCTACACGCACACGGATTTCGCCGCCCTCCGGTGTGTACTTCACAGCATTATCCAGAATGTTAAATAGCGCTTCGCTTGTCCACTTCCGGTCATAGCACGCCTTCAAATGCTCCGGGCAGTCTACCTGAACATCGATCTGCTTCTTTTCGGCATTCAACAGAATGCCGCCCAATGCGGCGGCGAGGGTGTCATAGATTGGCTGCTCCTTCTTCTCCAAAGAGATAACGCCCGTTTCCAGCCGGGAAGTCTTTATCATGGCCTGCATAAGAAAGTCCAGTTTATCAAGCTGGCTGGTCTGCGCCGCCAAAAATTCCTTTTGCTTTTGTACCGGCACCTCCTGGTCTATCAGGGTGCTGTTAATCATTTTCAGGTTTGCAATCGGTGTTTTTACCTGGTGGGAGATGTCGGAAATCAACTCCTGCAGGTCGGCCCGCTCTTTTGCGATGTTATTTTTATTTTCCTGCATGACTTCATATAATCGGTCAAGACGGAAGCCTATTTTATAAAACAGGCTTTCTTCTTCTACGCTCTGCCGTGGCTGCTCAGCCCCGGACAGCATATCGTCCAGCATGACGCAAAAGGCATCGGAGAATTTTACCAGCTTCCGGCGGATCAGTACCACAAAGCAAATGACGAAGAGCAGTATAAAAAAGCTGAACAGGAATACACACCATACGGCGGCCGTGTTCCGGGTCAGCATATAGACAGAAGCAGAAATGAATCCTGTTGCTAACAGTAGAAGAACCCCTAAAAGAACACAGGCTTTATTGATGGAGAGCTTTCGCATATTCATTTCTGTGACCCTCCAATCCACATATATCCCATGCCGTACACGGTCTTGATATACTGGCGGCCATCTATTTCTATCTTGTTCCGTACCCGGCTGATTGCAGATGTCAGGGCATGTTCGTCCACAAAGTTGCCATCCGCGTCCCACAGCTTTTCAAGAAGTACCTGCCTGGTCAGGACAATCCGCGGATTTTTCGTCATGACCTTTAAGAGCCGGTATTCCAATGGAGTGAATACCAATGGCTCTCCGGAAAGGGCAGCAGTCATTTCCGGAAAATTGATTGTAAGCGCACCGTCCTCATAACAGTCTCCGCTGGATTGCTTTTCAAGCCGCCCCAGCACCACTGCCAGCTTTTTTTGAAAGACGCTCACAGAAAATGGCTTTGTCACATAATCGTCCGCGCCCAGCTCGTAGCCTCTCAGCATATCACTTTCCATATCGTTTGCGGTCAGGAAGATAATCGCCGTATCAGAGCGGCGTTCTTTTGCCTCCCGGCAGAAATCAAAACCATTCCCGTCCGGCAGGTTTACATCCAGCACGATCAAATCATAGTCCTGCTTCGTCAGAAAATCTTCTGCCTCCTGTTTTGTCAATGCGGAATCCACCGTATATCCCGCAACGTTTAAGTTATAGCATAAGGTATGGTTCAAGAGGTGGTCGTCCTCAACTACTAAAATACGCATCCTATCACACTCCTTTATGTTCAGCGTAGCACCCAAATGTCACAGAAACCTCACGGAAAAATTATTTTTTTCTTTTATCAGCCGGTTTTTCCGCACTTTGGGGTATCAGCCAGATTCGACTAAGGTGAATTACACCATCAATCCGGTCCTCCGCACATAGTTTCTGCACCCGGCACTCGGACAATTCCCATTTCTTCGCAGCTTCTTGCACTGTCATATATTCAAATATAGCCAACCTCCTGTTGATAATTGTACCTCCATTATAGGCGGTCAACCGAATAATAGCAATGGCATTGTTGTGAACATATCCTAAATAAAGGTTTTTGAAACTACCGGCTATACCAAAAGTCAAATTATCCCGAATACCTCATAGAAAGCCAGTAATAGAGGCATTTCTTAAAAAATGTTCGGGATAACTTTTTAGACATTTACACTGTCAATTTCCTATAATTTGCATTTTAGAAAAATAATTCGGGACAAATTTCCCTTGCATCACAAAACTGTAAAGCCGTCTTAATGTTTCTTCATCACTTACCGTATCTAATAAAGGCCACAAGGAAAGCAGAATCTTACCCTGTGACCTTTGCTATGGCACTTCAAATTTATAACCAACGCCAATAACACTTTTGATGTAGTCCGGGGAACCAGGTGTAGTTTTCAGTTTCCTTCGCAGATTACTCACATGATTATTGACGGCTTTACGGGAATAGTAGGAATAATCCTCATTCCAGACCAATTCCATAATCAACTCATAAGTAAATACCCGCTTTGGGTGTGTGATCAACAAAGCAAGAATGTCAAATTCCTTAGCCGTTAATTTGATTTCCTGCTCGCCAATATATACAAGTCGCTGCTCTTGGCAGAAGTATAAATCACCCATGCGAATCTCTGTAAACGGTTCATCAATGACTGTCTGCCCCCTATTAGTTTCGGAAATGGCGAATGGGCTGTCGGCAGGATTCTTCTGTTGCTTTTGAGAATCGAGAAGATAATTTACTAACTCCTGACGCTGACGGGCGCTTAACAACACGAGCAGCTTTTCCGCAATTCTGCCGCCAGATTCAGATATATCAAATACAGCTAATTTCCCATGTCGCCACCTCCTTTCCGTCAGCGTGGGTATTTATTCTTTTACCATCAACTAATACTCCTGTTGTGTTGTTGTGCTCTATGCCGAAAGTTCCTTTTAAGCGTTATATAATTTTCTATATTGTTTCGGAGTCGCCCTGATATATTTTTTTGAAAAAATTAGTAAATTGTCAACACGGAAAAATGAGATGAAATAAAACACTACATAAACTCTAATTATCTTCATTAGGGCTTGTCGAATATTGTGTTTTCATTTCCTGTTATGACGGTATACGCTTTCTGAGATTGATGAGGCTAAATACATCATCCATAATTCCTCTATCCCTTACATCCAGCATCAACCATTTCTGTCCATTACCGGTTTTCGTGTTTTTGAATACTGTCTGCACATAGTCGGAACATTGTGGCATAAGAAGTTCTGCTTCCATAAGTTCATGACTTCCTACAACCACGAGAGCGATAAAATAGCCTTGCATTGGATAGAGCGTACAAAGAGACTTTCCACCTTTTTTATACTTAATATTCCAGCCTGCCTGCATGGAACAACGACTGTGTTCCATGCAGGGTTCAATCCGATAGGCGGACTGGATACGGTTATTAAAATCTATCCATAACGGATTGTTAATGTATTCCGTGACTTGCTCCAGCGATGGAGATTTTTCATTTGAATATAGCACATTCCAATCCATTATAAATTCTCCCTTAGCATTTATTTTCCAGCGGCAGAGGCTTAACCCAAATTTCCATACAAGCCATACCCTCTGAGTCACGGTAATACTTTTCTGCCGAGAAAGGCTCCGTGGTTAAATTGTGGCGGGGCAGCCATATACCAAAAAGATATTTGCTGGCCTGGTCTAAAGCGACCGTTACTAAATCCTCAAAATTTTCTGCTTCGACTCTGCAAACGATGTATTCTCCTGCCGAGAGTTCTCTCTTAACAAAACCATCCTGCAGCCGATCCGGAATATTTTGAACAAGGCCACCTGCAAAATAAGTGAAAAGGTTTTGTGAAGTACCTTCCGTATGGGACATTCCCATTTCTACAGTAGTATTTAGATTGGCTTCGATTGAAGCCTTCTCCATGTGATAACGCTTCCAAAGCTGCCCTGGCACATCTACACCTGTGCTTTCACCAATCGGTATTTGTTCAGAAATGCGAACTTCCGTTTCCAAGCCGAAATAAATTTCCGGTTTTTCCAATGTCTTTCTCTGGATCTCCAAGACGATATTTCCTACCACTAGCGGAACCCCTTCGTCTACTAAAACATAATTCATAGAAACTTCCGGCTTGTCAAATGTATTGAGCATTGGTAAATCCTTCTTGTAGTTTTCAGGCGTAATCCCATACGTTTCCTTGAAAGCCCGTGTAAAATTCGCATGGCTTGAAAAGCCATAGTCCAAGGCAGCGTCAAGAATCCTCTGTTCGGTACTTTTCAGATTTTCAATAACCTTTGCCAGACGGCGGAGCTTCACATATTCCTGAACCGGTTTATTTACCAGCCGCTTGAACAAGCGCTGAAAATAAAAGGGGGACAGACCTACAGTATTTGCCAGTTTTTCCGTTGAAATTTCTTTTGTCAGGTGTTCCTCGATATAAGTCAAGGATTGTTCGATTGCTTCATATGCGTGCATTGCGGCACCTCCTATATTCGATGTTCAAATTATATCATTTTATTTTTTGCCGGGCTTTTCACGCAATGCGCTTTTTGATTAGGAAAATGCACTTTGTAAAATAGAAACCTTAAACCACCTCAATTCGTAAAGAAATAATGTGTGTTACTTATTAACTGTTTCTGCTAATTTTTTTATTTCACTCTCGTTTATTTCTGGTTCAGTAAATTCCTCATTAAAGCCGTCAATCTTTTTCAAAGAATGAAACAATTTTCTATATAGAACATTCATTTTTTCGTAGTCCATCTTGCCGCCGACAGAGGTTACATAGGAAGCATGGTTTATTAGCTCTATTGGGTAAAGTGTTTCAAAAAATCCCTCTGTATCTTTCGGGGTATAGCAACAAACGAACAATCCAATCTTCGTGTGTAATAGCTGTTTTAGATTGCGTTTACAAAATTGCGTAATTTCTTTTTGGATTTTACCCATATACACAGAACCGCCAATAAAAACAGCGTCATATTGAGACAGATTGATTTTATCTGCTTTTGCTGAAAGTATGTTTACTTCACCATGAAGATAAGTCTTTAGGATTTCTGCGCATTCTTTTGTACAGCCGTATTTTGTGGCGTACACGATTGCAGTTTTCATTAAATTGCCTCCTTACGGTAAATCATGTCAAACTGTTCTATATGTTTTCCCAATATTTCTTTTGCCTCTTTTTCCTTTTCAGCAATGCCGTCATATTTATTTAGCAAAAGAAAAATCGGCGAAAAGAATTGTAATGCCATGACTTCGGGACTGGCTTGCCGCATGAAGCCTTGTTTTATCATTTCTTCAAATAGTCTAGCTTGATACGAAATAGCAGTATCAATATAAACTTCTCGATATATGCGGTCTATTTCCTCATTTTTGTATTTCTCAATGGAAAGCATTTTACGAAACTGTGAGGCATAGGGGTCTTTCAAGTAAAAACAAAAAATATCACTACTAATTTTTTTCAAAACCTCGTTGCCACCTGTTGCGTATTCCCTTGCCATTTCTCGCAATTCGCCATTTGGAAGCTGAAAAGAAGTAGCCGCATCCCTAAAACGTGATTGCATTGTGTCTACCAACGTATCAAAGATTTCTTGCTTGCTTTTGTAATGCTTGTATAAAGAGCTTTGCTTAATTCCGACTTCTGCCGCAATGTCACGCACTGTTACACCGTCATAGCCTTTATCAGCAAACAGCTTTAGTGATTCAAATAAAATGGTTTCTTTCGTATTTCTTTTCGCCATGCCAATACCTCACTTACATATAATCAAAACGAGTAGGAACAGAATTGTAAAGCCATATACGAGAGCCTTCAATAAATGCAATTTGAACTATGCTCACGATAATAATTATGTAAAAAATATTTTGCCTATATTCCGGCTTAAAAATTGCTACTATTCCAAGCAACCATATAATCAAACTTGCAACCCAAAAGACAATAGATTGAACGCTGCTAACAGAGAATAGTCCCATTTCTACGCTGCCATCAGTAGCATATACGATAGAGTTAGAATACAAATCTCGGACGTTGGCAAAATACCACAATACCCCATGTAGGAGTATAAAGAACAAGATAACCATGCCCCATTTTTGAATTGTTGCCCGACTGAAATATCCCCATAGCATATAGCCGATATTTACCCCCAACAAAAGTGTACTGATAATTGTAATGCTGTTCCCAAAGTATAGTTTTAACATAGTCGTAAACCCCTTTCTATTTGGCTACTGTTTGTTCTCTTTTTATTTTAGCTACTTTTTGTTCGCCTGTCAAGTCCTTTGCAGAGATTATAGAAAACTCTTTGCGGATATATGCTCTATTCATGTCAATAATATAAGTGCCGCTAATGCGATTCAGACAATAGCTATTCTCACTTTACGGCGGCCTTGATTTGTTCAAAACCGCCGTAAAAATCAGAACATGGGATAAAAGCTGCCGGACAGCGGCTTTTTTCTTTTGCCGTCGTGCAGCAGATTGGGGCTATATGGTTTCAGTTCTTTCGGAAAAAGCGTTCACAGTGCTCGTAAGGGGGTAGCCCCTTATCGGTGATTTCAATATAATCAGCTTTAGTCATACCGTACAAATAGTAATCGCAGTATGTGTTTACCATTTTACCCTCACGGATAAGTCCCTCACGCTTGAAGCCTGCCTTTTCCAAAGTTTTATACGATGCAATATTTTGTGCGTGAACATCGGCCCATAAACGCTGTAATTCCGTTTCTTCAAAGCAGAAGATAGCTACTCTCGCCAACGCTTCTGTCATAAGTCGGTTGCCTTGATAGGCAGAAGAAAGGCGAAATGCTACTTTTGCCATGCGGTCATTTTCAATGAGATACACCCACATATCCCCGATAACTTTATGATCCTGTTTGTGTACAACACCCCAATGAAAACTTTTCTTAGGTTTCTCCGGCTTTTGAAAAAGCAATTCTGGATTTAAGTCGCTTTTTCCTGGGCGTTTTCCCCAATACTGATAAATAGAACTGTCACCCAGCCATTCTTTCAAATCTGAAACATCTTCTTTTCGCAGAGGGCGCAGGATAAGTCGTTCCGTTTCAAGAACAGGTTTATCCTGAACAAAATCCTGTAATTTCATAAGCCGCCCCCTTAAAAATTGAACACCTGTGCCCAATCAAAACAGCCGGACGCTTCTGTACTTTTCGGCCATCCGCTGCACCATGCGGGAACACCGGGCGTTTCAACCCTGTCAAAACTCGGCGTGTAGGGCTTGATGTCGAATACGGGTGTATTATTGTTTGCGTCAATGAATGTAACACGAATCGTGCCATTGGTGAAATCAATACTGATAATTTCAGACGCTGTTAATGCAATAGGGTTCGGACGTGCAGGAGATCGTGTCGCAAATACACCCATGACTTCGGGTGCGCCTTTATAGGGCTGATTTGTCTGTAATTCATTCCGGTCTGCGTCGTTGTCACAATCGCTGAACCACCAAAGGACATTGATGTGGCTGAAGCCCTCTAAGGCTTGCAGTCCGGGAATGTATTCCGGCGCCAACTGAATAAATGTGCCGTTTTCATCATTTTTTACTTTGCCAATGGCTTTTAATTGATAGGTCATATTTTTCCTCCTTGCTTTGTTGGTAAATCCAGTATAATACCTCACATCATGTGAGATGCAACAGGGAAAATAAAAAATGCCCTGCATTTTTAACAGGACATTTCAAAGTCTGTACAATCATGTGTGTTCCAGCGGTATTTGAAGCTCAATCAAATATTTTTCAGGGTTATTCTCATTCCACGGGCCCCTATGCACGATTTGACGCATCGGGTTAGACATTTTGTATTCGCTGTTTTTCTGCAGCCATTCGGCAAAGGCAAGGTAGGCTCCTTTTATATTTGCAAAATCGCCATAGACCATTGTGCAAGCCATATACGGGACTGGTTCTGTCATGCGGAAACAAAATGGATCTTTTGCCTTTCCCATTTTCTTTACCGGAGCGCATAGCTCAATATCAACATCTGTCTCCCGAAATTCTGTATCGTGATAAATGGAAAATGTATTGCTCGTTATTTCTATTTTTTGCGCACCAGTAAAAGCAGAAAGTTCTTTCCATAAGTCGCCCTCGGAATAGTAGTTTGGTACAACTTTCCGCAAGGACAGCACCTGATACGCCGGGATCGACTTAACGGAGATGTTATAGTGCAGTTCTCCTTTACCGCCCTGTATCTCATTTTTTGCAAGTTCAATCTTACTCAGTTTTTCCCGTTCGGCCTGTATTGCATTTTCTATCTCTATACGCTTTTTGTCAAGCTGCGCAAGGAGTGATTGCTCGTCCAGCGTCAGGGCAAGCGCGATTTCTGAAACATTCAGCCCACTATCCCGCAAATACAGGATTTTATTTAGACGCGGTATTTGCTCCACCGAATACAGTCGGTGTCCCGTCCACTTGTCAACCTCTGCTGGCGTCAGAATGCCCGCCTCATCATAATAGCGGAGCATACGAATAGATACCTGCGTCAGCTTTGAAAATTCTCCTATCCGAAACATCGTTTCACCACCTACTCTAACTATATTTGTACTTTTATCTCATTACAGCTTTATATGTTACTTGCTGCATCCTCATTGTACCGTCTTTCGTTCAGTCTATCAATGCTGTTGCGTGGTGCAAGAAGTTTTTCTGGTGTTCCACAAAATGGCAAGCAATGCAATCTTACGTAAGATTGCGTATTTAGCAGGATTTCCGTTCCCGGAATTCCTGCCAAAATGCTTGTTGGTGACATGTCCCCAAACCCCTGAGATCATCACCTGCGGTGATGGCTGCGCGTTCTGCGAACACTGAAAAAAAGAATAAACAAACCGTATCAAAACAGAAAAAAACTCTATGCGAAAGATTTTTCAATCACATAGAGTTTTCGTTTACCTTATATAAAATATAATATTTGGATTCGTTTGGCAACTAATTTTCTTTGAATCATAGGAGGGTACATTCCCCGCGGCTTGCCGCGTGCTTGCTAATGCCGAACGGAGTGAGGCTGGGGCTGATACCCCGCCCACGGAGTGGCGCATCGCACGGGTTAGGCGATACGGGCTTGCCGCGGGGAGTTTTATTCAGATGTTTTATTGTCTTTGTCGAGGCTGATATCTTGTTTCAAGATTATTTGTAATATATCCTCGTTCTCTTAGTCCTGTTGCAATTTCTGAATAAATATCATTGCCATTTGGATCCTTAATTGTTACAATTAGGACAAATTCTTGGGAAGGAATATAAATACCATTTCGAGCTGTCATATCAATACGGAGTTTCCATCCGTCAGCAAGTTGGATACCTTTTTTCAACTTTCTGTAATAGGATTTGATTGGACTCCACTTAAATCCATGTTCAACCCTTGCAGCTTCAAATTTTTCATCCCATTTTGTTTCAAGAGGTACTTGACCCTTATAATCAACTTCCCCATTTTGCGAATAAGAATATGTACCAAAACTTACATCAATATTAGTTCGGCAATATTCACGTCCGTATCGCTCATCAAGAGGTGGTAAATAGGCAAGCGTCATACCAATTTCTCCGATATACTTACCGTTTTTAATGAGTGATTTTGGGTAAGGAAAATCATACATTTCAAGGTGTGAACCTTGGGATATTTTTTGCATAAACACAAGGGTCACCTCATCTTCGCTACACTGAAGGATTTCTTGGACATTCGGCGATGGGATTCCAAATCCGTAATACTTAATATTATCAGGCTTTTCATCTAATAATTCACGCGAATTCATTCTGGCTGAATGAACAAGCATGGCTTTTGCAAGAAGAAGATTAGGATCTAGCATCTCTTCGTAAATAGATGCAAATTTTTGCAAAGCCCTAGGATTTGAATAACTTGTGCCATTACCCTCAATTATATTACCTTCTGGATCAAGACCCTTTACACCAAGACCATCAATGCAATAAGTGGTAGAGAGGTTTCCTCCATAATCTACAATATCAGGCTTTACCACATAATTAGCACCAGGACCTCTCCGGCTAAACGGAGATGGTTCATTAAATTTAACAATGGAATCATCAGATTCAAACAATGCAACGGAACCAACAGTTATAGCTCTTACAGAGTCAGCCGGTGATATCAAACGATCATGTTCGCCAAGACCACTCTGAGGAGGCCAGGTTCGCAGTGGTAAATCGTTGATATTTCCGCTAGAAACAAACATTTGAACATGATATTTGTCTTGAATATAATCTAAAAATACACCCAAATCAGACATTGTTCCACTGCATGGTTTATTTTCGATGCCTAATGAGATATTCCATATCTTTGTCGAGTGTGAATATTTTTCCATAACTTCTTCAATAATTTCCATTAAATCATATTCGGATATTGAATCGGTAGGTCCAAATTTTTTATCACTGTTTGGCATTGCAATAATGTCCACAAATTTAAAACGATGGCAAGTCGGACTGCTAATGCCATTTAATAAATTTCCATACTGAATCGTTGAAGCAATAAAAGTTGCATGATGAGGATTTTGATATACTTCGCTAACATATTCTTCCCTGGCAATTATATATGGTTTTAAATAAGGATTGTCAGCACTAATGCCGCCATCAATAATGCCGATAGAGACTTCACTATCAGTATACTCATGTTCCAAAAGCATTTTTAAGTCGGTTGATGAAAAATCATCTTTTGGAAGAGAGTATTCTTGAAAAAAATCAACAGATTTAACACCATTGATAGATGCTATATTTATAATATCTTCATAGGAATTAATTCCAATTTTAAGAAATTTTATATGCTCTCCATAGGTGATAAGTTCACAATTATCATGTAATCCTAATAATGTTATTTTTCTATTTATATAGTCCCAAATCTGAGCATTGTCAAAATCATCATCAAAATCAAAGATTTTCACTTTGATGTTATTTTTAATTGAAGAGAAATCACTTTGCGCAGCTAATGCAAGTGATGAAGTTATTTTTTCATCAGCTTTAATAGGTTGGATATCTGAAACTGCGGTCATATTGGCTTTAAACTTTATTGACGGTGGATTCATAACCAATTTAACCGTTTCTTGTATAGATTTTTTCTTCACCTTAATATAGATTTCATTTAAATCTTCAGTTCCTATAATAGGACAGTTTCTACATAAATCATCCGGTTTATGTGACTTGGCAATTGCTTCAGGCTTAACTATCACCTTACCGATAGCGGGAATATTTTCATTTTCTTCAAAAACATCATTATAATATTCCAATAAAGATTCAAATTTATTAGAAATGTCTATTTGTAATTGTGGTGTTACCTCACTGAAAAATTTGGTTTTTCCACCACCGGAATTACTAAAGATATCATCTGTCTTTTGAAGAATTATTTTTATTGGTAGATTGTTTTTACTCATGTATATCAGCCTCCTTTATAATTTTTTGTATAGTTGTTTTGGAACTTCCTAAAACGTCAGCAATAACTTGTAGGCTGAATATTTTCTCGTTACATTTCCTTAAATATTTTGCTTTGATTTGAAGTAGTTTTCGAGTGTCGTTACAATTTTGAGGTAATATATTTTGAAGAATAAAATATTCCTCATAAATATTTTTTTTATCAAAAGAGTGGTTGTGAATAACAGCATTTCTTATTGATTTTGTAATCAGCTCCTCAATTTCTGCACCACTCAGTCCAAAAAATAATGTTGAAAGTTCAGTAACATCTTTTTCGCTAAGAGTTCCCATGTGACCGGTAAACAAATATATTAGTTTACTGATTGCTTCTTTATCAGGTAACTCAATTTCTAACTTATAATCAAATCTTCTCCATACTGCAGAATCTAATAGTTGTTGATGATTTGTTGCGGCTAAAAGCAGACTATCTTTACTCATGGAATCCACATTTTGTAATAAACTATTAACCACACGTTTCAGCTCACCTAATTCATTATTATCGTCTCTCGCCTTTGCTATTGCATCAAATTCATCTAAAAACAGAACACATGGGATTTTTTGAGCAAATTCGAATAAATTACGAATATTTTTGGCCGTTGTGCCTAGGTAAGATGAGATAAGGCTATCAAGTCGAGCAATAACCAGTGGTAGATTTAGTTGTTTTGCAATTAAATAAGCACATTTTGTTTTTCCGCATCCAGGTGGACCATATAGCAGCAACGTATTAGATACCCCTATACCTAAGTCATTTAGTTTATCGGCATTTTTATAGCTCAAAATAAATGAGTCCAATTTATCAGCATTTCTTTTGGATAATATCACCTCGATATTATTCTCATCTGGATAAATAATATCAGCAAGCGTAGTTCTGGATTCTGTATCAACAGGAATCGATAAACTCTTTGCGTTGTTTCCCATGGCAGTCAAAGACATTTCTGTTTGTGCCGACAATAATTTTTTGAATTTAGCGACTGCTCGTGTTTCACCATCTGTTTCAAGTTTAGAAATCAATTGGTTTGTATAGTTAATAACTTTGGTTTGATCATGTTTTAATGAGCCCTCTATGATTTTTCCTATTTCAATTGAATATTTCATTTCGCACCTCCCCTATTATTATACTGGAACGAATGTAAAATGTAAAGAACGAAATTTAATAAAGCAAGAACAATTTATTATTTATTAGGAACGATTTGCGTTTTTAAAGAACAAGGATTAATATCCAAATACCATGATAGACGTTTGAATAAACAAAAACTCTATGCGAAAGATTTTTCAATCACATAGAGTTTTTTATTTTTCCGTTTACCTGGCGTAAGTCATAAGTTTTGTAATGTTTCCTTATGGGCTACTGCCATTCTATAGATCCTCTTTTTTTACATAGGATTTCATGATGATCTGTGGTATTCTAAAAGTATGGTATAGGATAGGATCATGTAAAAATATCAATGAAAAAAGCAAGGAGGATATTTTATGAAACCATGCACAGCGGAAGTTGAAAAAATTATGGCAGAACGTTTTGGACAAGACACGGTAATTGCATTAGCAACCGTTGAAAACGAACTGCCTTATGTAAGATATGTAAATGCTTATTATGAAAATGGTGCATTTTATGTAATAACCCATGCCCTTTCAAATAAAATGCGACAAATGCAGCATCATACGATGGTTGCGATAGCTGGAGAATGGTTTAATGCGCATGGAAAGGCTGTGAATTTAGGCTATTTTCGAAAGAAGGAAAATCAGCATCTTGCGGAAAAATTGAAAAATGTATTTGCCGAATGGATTGACAATGGGCATAATGATTTTGAGGATGAGAATACGATTATTTTATGTGTGGAGTTAACAGATGGGGTGCTCTTTTCCCATGGGACAAGATATGTATTATGATAAGTAGAAACATCTTATAAGATGAAGTAGCATAAAAGAAGGTAAAGTTATGTCTTATGTATTTCCTTGGAAATAAAGAAGAGATGAGGAGGCGGTTATGGATGAAAGCTTTGGAAGATATGACATTAGAAGAGCTATGGCATTTGTTTCCGATTGCGTTACAACCCTACCAAAAGGTATGGCTAACATGGTATGAACAGGAAAAAAGCTTATTAACACAATGCCTTCCTATGGAACATGTGGTACGTATTGCCCATATAGGTTCTACCTCATTTGGCTCAATTCAGGCAAAGGCGATCATTGATATCCTGGTGGAAATAGCACCCTGGGAAAAACGTATGGAAATTGCAGCAATCTTAAAGAAGCTGGGCTATTTGTGTATGTCAGAAGATGCCTCACGTATTTCATTTAATAAGGGATATACGCCAGAAGGTTTTGCGGAAAAAGTGTTTCATTTGCACCTACGTCAGCGCAATGATCATGATGAATTGTACTTCCGTGATTATATGAAGGAGCATGAAGAGCACGCTCAAGCGTATGAACAATTGAAGATGAAATTAGCGCTTGCTTATCCATATCATCGTGATGCTTATACCGAAGGGAAAACGGCTTTTGTGAAGCATATAACGGCAATAGCACGTACAGCTTATGGAAATCGTTATGAAACAAAAGCATATGCCATCTCTTTGCATGAACAAACCAAAGAACATGTACGCATATTTTTTACACGCACGCAAGAGCAGGAAGTACGAAAACATATGTACCAATTGCCGACTTCTTTACAGGAAGCAATGGATATCTATGATGCACAGGATTCTCAAACATATCGCAAGACGATTTTTATAGCGAATGAATATATAGGTGATATTTGGTGTCATAATATGGCAGATGAAAAAGCTGTGTTAAGCTGTTGCATCTTTGCTAAAGCCTATTGGGGAAAAGGCATTGGGAAACATGCTGTGGCAATGTTTTTAGCTGATTGTAAAAAGCATTGTACCCTGTCCTTTATAAGCGCATATCTTTATGCAGATAATCTTGGCTCTATGCAGATTCTGGAATTTAATGGATTCTTACGTAAACAAACCTTTATAAAACATGGGAAACCTTGCTACTACTATGAAAAAGCACTGCATAACATGGTATGATACATGCTCTATATATACTTCAAAAACTGTCATAACTGCTGCCTAATAGGAAAAGGATCAAAGATTTTAATATCTTACATAACATGAACACCTTTACTTTCTGGATAGAAAACATTGAATGTCATAAACGATATTGATTCTAGTTGACGCATTCTTGCGGGTAATGTAAACTATGTCAGTGCATGCGTTTTCTTGTTCGCACCAAGAAGCAAAAGAACATTTGATGGTTGATTTTGATTTTCAAACCGGTACCAGCAATAAAGCGCATAAAGGGTAAAAACTGCCCTGTAAAATAAACACGAAAAATAGATGGATTCATGAATTCGCACTTTGATTGAGTGCTTTTTTATCGAGAGTAATTGCTATATCATCATGACAATTGAAATGTGGAGCATACTAGCATAGGTAGTAAAACATTGATAAAAACAAGTGATTTTAATATTAAGTTCGCTTTTGCACATTAGCGTGAAATTCTTAATCTTTTCTTTCACACTTTGAACTTTTATAATGGCAATGTAAGCGATACCGATAGAAAGGAGGACCTGCTATGAGGCTTTGTCATATTATGAATGATTTACTTGAAGCAAAAGATTATTTGAGTCTGGATCATTTCATAAAAACGTATGAGGTTTCAAAAAGAACGATACAAAACGATCTATCGTATCTGATGCAGATGTCTTCACGGAAAGGGTATCAGCTGCATATGCGCCGCGGTAGGGGTTACCTATTAGAGGTGACCAATCAAGAGCTGTTAAATGATTTTATCAAATCCTTGGAAAGTGATCGGCTCATAGATACCAAAGATCGCAACAAAAGTATTGCTGTGTATCTAGCTATGCAAAGTGATTATGTTTCCATGGACAAGGTGGCTGAAACTTTCCAGATATCCAAAACAAGCGTTAAAAAGGAAATGCGGGAAGTAGAGGAGCTATTAGAAAGCTTTCATTTACAGCTAGAGAAAAAAAGCCATTACGGCATACGGCTGATTGGTGCTGCTCATGACTGCAAACAGATGTTGGCGGACTTCTTCTTTGAAAATAATCCATTCTTAGAAAATGCCATGCAAGATATCTTAAAGGATTTTGCTCAGGTGAATTCTTTACTGGTGAATCAGATTGAAAAAGAAGATTTAAACATCAATTACAATGAATTAAAGAATGTCATAGTCTGGCTGCAGATCACGGTCTTTTATGCCCGTATCCATGTGGAAAAACAAATGTTTATGACAAGCAAACCGGTGAATGCGATACAACGCATCGCCTGGAAGATGAAGGAAATGATGGAAGCCTGCTTCGATATTGCAATCAGTGCAGAAAGCTTGCAGGAAATGGAAGTCGTTCTCCGCTTGAATGTCAGGGCAAAACAGCCAACGGTTTCTTTCTCTGATCAGCTGCGTCAAGATGTTGATCTCTTCCTACTGGATATTGACAAATTGTACAACACGGCTTTCAGTGAAGATCAGGACTTTAAGGAATCCTTATTGACCCATGTATCTTTGTTGATTGAGCGTCTGCATCAAAAGATTTCCTATAAGAATACTTTAATTAAAGAAATCTGTATCCGTTATCCAATGATCTTCAACATTGCCATTCGCTTCAGCGATATGCTTAAGGAAAAGTACAATGTGGAGGTTACCCATGATGAAGCGGGTTTCATTGCCACTCATTTTGCGGCTCATATGGAACGCGAGCGAAAATCGCGGATATTGCGCTTTAATCGCATTGGCGTTGTCTGTTCCTCCGGTGGAGGCAGTGCATATCTAATCAAGCTGCAAATCGAATCGTTATTCTCACAAGCGGATGTGGAAACCTTTAGCTTCCTGCAAATGGATGAGCTGGAACGCTATCATCCCGATTTAATCTTTACCATTATGCCGCTGGATCGTGATTTTGCGGCACCTGTCATCTATATCAAAGAACTTCTGGATGATTTAGATCTCATGCGCATCCGACAGGTATTACAGTATGATAACTGTGATTCTCTATCCATCGCAGATGCGAATTCCTATTTGTATTCTATCTTTGATCGACACTTCTTTCAAATTCGCAAGAGTGATGACTACCTTGCCTTATTGCAGGAAATGGCACAGCAGATTGAAGAGAGTGGCTATGGCGGTGAGCTTTACGCACAATATGTCATGGAACGCGAATCGTATATGAGTACCATTTATATGAATGGTGTCTGTATCCCACATCCGATTGAGATATGTGCAAACCGCAATTTGATTTCCGTATGCATACTGGAAGAGCCAATTTGCTATGAGGATAAACAAGCTTCCATCATCTTCATGGTTTCTCTTACAAAAGAGGATTATGAGGTGCATAAGGATATTACGAAAAAGTTATACCAGTTGATGAATGATGAAAAACGTTTACAACGGGTATTGCGCAATCGTACATTGGAAGAATTGTTGATCGTGATGAAAGAGTTGGATGGAGGAACGCTATGAAAGAAGACTTACTAAGACGTTTAAGCAATGCGGATGCTGTTGCATCAAAGGAAGATGAAGTACGTGAGATTCTTTATGAAGAGTTAAAGGATGCCTGTGATGATATTTCTTATGATCATCTTGGCAGCATGCTGTTTCATGATAAGGGCAGTGAAAAAGATGGCGTAAAGCTGATGTTTGCGGCACATATGGATGAAGTTGGTTTTCTGGTTCGGCATATTTCGGATATTGGGTTTGTTTATTTGATTGCCTTAGGCGGTGTTTTGGATAAAAGCAAAGAGATGCAAAAAGTACGCATCACAACCGCAGAGGGAAAGAAAGTACAGGGTATCTTGAATGTTACGAAAAATGAACAGGGAGCTGTAAAAGAAATGTATGTCGATGTAGGCTGCGATACCAGAGAAGAAGTCGAAGCACTTGGTGTAGCCATCGGTGATATGGTGTGCTTTGCCAGTGACTGTGATATTTTAAATCGTGATGCGATCATCGCAGGAAAAGCAATGGATGATCGAAGTGGTTGTTATGTCATCGCAGAAGCACTCAAACAGTTACATGCATGCGGACATCGCTGTGATTTATATATGGCCGCAACCAGCAGTGAAGAAGTTGGCGTACGCGGTGGAAAGACGGCAACCTATCAGATAGATCCGGATATTGTATTTGCCATTGATGTTGCCAATAACCCGGAACTGGTAAAAAACTATACGAATCATCGGCAGATTGGAAAAGGCTGTATGATCGTCCATTATGATAAAACGATGGCACCGAATGCCAAACTATTGCAATTTGTGAAAGATACGGCAAGCAAGCATGGGATTCCTTATCAATGTGATATGTTCAGCGGTGGAGGAACCGATGCAGGAAATGCCCATTTAACACGAAATGGTAAACTCGCAATCGTTATTGGTATTCCATTGCGCTATTGCCATGGTGCATGGTCATTGGTGCATCAAAAAGATTTAGAACATGCCATTGCACTCGTCAGGGAACTTGCATTGGCAATCGATAAAAAACGTTACGAAACATTCATCGATTTTCAAGGAGGTAAGAAGTATGAATGAAATGGAACAGCAGATCGTAGGAATGATATCTGCCGCTGGGGACAGCAAAGCAAAAGCATTTGAAGCTTTAAAGAAAGTGAAAGAAAGTAAGTATGACGAGGCTAGAGCGCTGTTACAGGAAGCAAGAGAGATTGACTTGGAAGCGCACAAGATCCAGACACAGCTGATTACAGCGGAAATGTCCGGAGGCGAAAACAAGCCGGAAGTTGGGTTATTAATGGTTCATGCACAGGACCATTACATGACATCTCAATTGGCAAGAGATCTGATTGAGGAAATGATAAACGTATTTGAAGCAAAGGAGGGAAAGTAAGATGAAGATCGTATTATGCTGCGCTGGTGGATTTTCCACAACCATGCTGATGGACAGTATGAAAAAGACGGTAAAAGACAGTGCTAAACTGAATGAAGCTGATTTTGAATTTAAAGCTATTCCAGTAGATTTACTGAATGCCGAAGTAGAAAACACGGATGTTCTGGTTGTTGGTCCACAGATTGCCCACAAGATTGATTACATCAAACCAATCATTGATCCATATAAGATTCCATATGTCATCGTTGACAAGGAAACCTATGGAAAAATGGATGGGGCAACCGTCATGAAAATGGCTTTGATCGCAAGAAAAAAAGCTGACATGAACAAATAGTTTCCATCGGGGGAAATACACACACATAAGAAAGCGAGAGTGAACGTATGTTTGACAAATTTGAAGCATTTATGAACAAATACCTGACTCCAATCGCCAATAAGATGGATAAACAAAGACACTTAAGTGCCGTTAAAAAAGCGATGGTAGCAATGACACCATTGTTGATCATCGGTAGTTTCTGTTTGATTCCAGAAGCGATTCCAAACATGATTGGAGAAAACAATCCTATTTCACAGTGGATCTTAGCAAACCTTGACATTATTTATATTCCATACAATGTCGGTATGGCGTTGATGTCTTTATATGTAGCCGCTGTTATCTCTTATCATCTAGCTCAGTCTTATAAGCTGGATGTACCTGGTACCTTAAGCATGGGTGTCATTGCCTTCTTGATGATGGCCGTTGATTATACTGAAGATGGCGGTATCATGACAACTTACCTTGGCCCAAAAGGTTTGTTTGCGGCAATGTTTGCCTCTATTATCGCAGTAGAATTATACCGCTGGTGTAAAAAGAAAAACTTTACGATCAAGATGCCGGAATCAGTACCTGATTTCGTATCCAGATCTTTTGAAATGATTCCTATTTCTGTTATCGTAATTGGTTTCTTCCTGATCATCCGCGTGGTTTGTGTCAATGGTTTACACACTGTGCCACCAATGATCTTTACGAATCTGTTTGCCCCACTTGTTGGTTCTATGGATAACCCATTTGCTGTTACCTTCTTACAGATCTTACGTTGTTTACTGTTCTTCTTCGGTATCCATCCATCTGTATTAAGCCCTATTACAAGCCCAATTTCTACACAGTTCTTGGCTGAAAATATGGAAATGGTAAAAGCCGGTGGAAAAGCTATGCACTTCTTCACACCTGGTGTAGAATCTGCATTTGGTAACTTTACCGGTACCGGTGTAACCTTCGGTTTGGTATTCTGGTGCTTATTATCAAAATCAAAAGCGCAGAAACAGGTTGGACGTGTTGCCTTGATTCCGGCATTGTTCGGTATCAATGAACCAATCCTATTTGGTGCACCTATCGTATTAAATCCAATCTTCTTTATCCCTTATGTAATCTGCGGTGGTATCATCGGTACGATTCCACACTGGATGATGCATTTTGGTTGGGTAAGCTGTTCTACCTTTACCCCTCCATACGTTGGTGTCTTCCTAGAAGGTTTCTTAACCAATGGCGATTACATGTCAATTGTGGCAAACGGTATTCAGTTGATTCTTTCAATTCTAATCTGGTATCCATTCTTCAAGTTATTTGAAAAACGTGAGCTTGAAAAAGAACATGAAAATGAAGAGAAGAAATCAGTCATCTCTGCAGAAGATGAAGCATTATTAAATGATTTAGATTTGGACTTCTAATTACGTAAAAAGCGAAAATCTTACGAGCAAAGGCAAGCATTTCGCTTGCCTTACGTATTTTAAAGAGATAAAAAAAGGTTAAGTAGAATAAAATCATAGGCAGTAGGAGAACTACCAAGTTGTATTAGTACCACCTAGCATCAGAAAAACAGTTTCTACTTTACCCTAAAAAGAAAGCAAGGAGGTGCAACATGGCAAAACGATTAAAGAAATTACAAAAGTTTCTGGAAGACGAAAAGTTAGATGCACTGCTTATCAAAAGCAAGACCATGAAGAAATATATGGACACTCTTACCGGAAGTGGCTGTCAGGTATTGATCCTAAAAGATGCAGCATATCTGATTGTAGATGGTCGTTATATTACCGAAGCAAAACAACGTGAACATGATCTAACCATCATTCTTCATGCTCCCCATAAAACTGGTCGTAACTATTTAGGAACGGTTGAAGAGTTACTGAAACAGCATGGCTGTACTTCACTTGGTGTTGAAGCCAGTCAAATGCTGATCAAAGAATATCGTCAGGTAGAAGAATTAGGTGTTATCATTCGTCTGCTTGGTGATGAAATTGCCAAGATTCGTATCCAAAAGGATGATGAAGAGATTGCCATCATGCAGGAAGCAGTGGATATCACGGATGAAATTTATGCCCGTGTGTTAAAAGAGTTATACATTGGGATGAGTGAGTATGAAATCAGTGCACTGTTACAATACTTTGCCATCAAGGCAGGAGCGCAGCAGATGTCTTTTGAAACCATCGTAGGAACAGGAGAACGCAGTGCTATGCCACATGGTCGTCCAACCGGACGTAAGATCAAAGCACATGAACCGATTCTTATGGATTTTGGTATTCAGTATAAAAATTATCAATCTGATATGACACGCGTTGCTTTCTTTGGCAAACCACAGCCGGAAATTGAAAAGATCTATCATATCGTCTTGAAAGCACAGCTGGCAGGAATTGCCGCTATGAAAACAGGTGCTTTGGCGAGTGATGTAGATAAAGCAGCTCGTGATATTATCACCAAAGCCGGGTATGGCGATTACTTCGATCATGGCTTAGGACATGGTTTAGGAATCGGTGATGGAGATGAATATCCGATTCTGAATGAGAAGGGGGATGTCATCCTGGATGAACATATGATGATGTCCTGTGAGCCGGGCATCTATCTGCCAAATGTCGGTGGTATTCGCATTGAGGATGATGTTGTCATTATTGATGGTATTGGCAGACCAATGAACAAGACTACAAAAGATATGATAATTTTAAAAGAGGAATAAGCTATGAAATATAATTTTGATGAAGTCAACAATCGTTTAGGTACGTATTGTACGCAATGGGATTATATTGAAGATCGTTTTGGAGAAAAAGATTTATTGCCTTTTTCCATTTCCGATACGGACTTTAAGATCCCCAAACCCATCACGGAAAAAATCTTAGCTGTGGCGCAGCATGAAATTTATGGATATACCCGATGGAATCATCATGATTTCAAAGGTGCTATCACAGGTTTCTTTCAACGCCGTTTTGCTACCGCCATGGAAGAAGATTGGGTGCTGTACAGTCCTAGTGTCATGTATTCTGTATCCTTATTGATTCGCTTGTTATCAAAGCCAGGCGATGCAGTTGTGACCTTTAATCCGATGTATGATTCTTTCTTCACCGTGATTGAGGATAATGAGCGTGTATTGATTTCACATGATCTCATACATGAGAATGACAGCTTTGTAATTGATTTTGAGAAGCTAGAAACACAGCTGGCACAGGCGAAACTCTTCCTATTATGCTCTCCGCATAATCCAACTGGCAGAGTGTGGAGCGAGGAAGAATTACGTAAGCTCATTGCCTTGTGTCGTCGTTATGGGGTAAAGATCATATCTGATGAAATTCATATGGATATTCAAATCGGTGCACGCCGTCATTCCCCGATCTTGAAATTTTTGGATCAATACGATGAGCTGTATTTAGCTTCCTCCTGTTCCAAGACCTTAAATGTACCGGGATTGATTGGTTCTTATGTCATCATCCCTAACAAAGAAATCAGAGATGGCTTCCTCTTTCAGACAAGAAAGAAAGATTTCCTGAATTCTGTCAGTATCTTAGGGATGTATGCAACCATGGTTGGCTATACACAGTGTGATGATTATATCGATCAGATGGTGGAATACTTAAGAGATAATATGCATTATGTGGAAACCTTCCTTGCTAAGGAATTACCGGATTTCCATTTCAAAGCACCGGATGCTACCTATTTAGCTTGGATTGATGGCAGGGATGTGCCATTTACCAGTGAGCAGATTCAGGAGGCTTTGGTACATGTAGGCAAGGTAGCCATCATGAAAGGGGAAACGTATGGTACAAACGGTGAAAAATATTTGCGTTTGAACTGTGGTTGTCCAAGAGCAAAATTAGAGGATGGATTACAAAGATTTAAAAAAGCCATGGATTGGCTATATGCAAAAAACAAATAAGAAGTGAGGTTAACTATATGAGTGAAACAACTGGTATCTTTCGTAAATTAAGCAGCAAGCTGGATCATACACCGAATGATATCCCTATGGGGAAACGTTTAGGTGCCTATTTTATCGATTGGTCTTTAGGCGGTATCATCAGTGGTTTTCCAGCGGTCTTGCTGTATGGTGTCATTACCGGTAAAAGTGACATGTTTTCTGATTTGTATGTGTTTGAGGCATTAGGTTTTGAACGTTATTGGGGCATGATAGCAGGTATCTTATGCCTGTTGGCAGCCATTCTGTACTATATTGTCGTACCATGTAAGATTTGGAGGGGACAGACGCTTGGTAAGCATCTGCTTGGTCTGCGTATCGTACGCAAAGATGGGAAAGCTGTCAGAGTAAAGGAATTGATCTTACGTCAAGGAATTGCTATCTTCCTGATGGAAGGAACCTTATTTATCATATCTACGTATATTCGTCAGCTGGTGACTTTAGTAACATGGGTATATGTTGATGCTATTTGGCAGTATATCGGGATTGCCTTTACATTGCTATCGGTCGTTTTAGCAATCTATACGGCGAGTCATCGTGCTTTGCATGATTACATTGGGGGAACAAAAGTTGTATTAGCTTTAAAAGAAGAGGAAGTAAAAAAGGATACGCCAAGACAAACAGAGAAACCTAAACCAGAGCAGCAAAAAAGAAAACAGAAGCCAATGCCTGCACCTCAGAAAAAGACGGAGAAGAAACGTCTGCCAAAAAAGAACGGAAAGAAATAAGTTTCACTCTTATAAGGACTTTTCATTGAGAAGAGTCCTTTTTCTGTAGAGCATATACATGAATTTATATGGCGGTTATAAAGTAGGACATCGATAGCTAGCTATGTCTAAACACTATTAAAAAAATCATAATGATCGACAGAAGCTACTCCCATAAGATGAACAGGTTATAAAAATTTTAAATGGTAATTTATGTAAGCGCTTGACAATGGCCATAAATGGCTTATAATATACTTGTAACGTGTTACTGTTAAAAACAGGCATGAGTTATAGTAATAACTTGTATACTTTTTAATGGAGGTAATTATGTTACGTTTTTTATAGAAAAAATGACATAAATATCTTAAAGTTTACATAAAGAAGAAAATATGCAAAAAAATACGAAAACTTTTAAAATTATTAGCAGAAAATAGAACATTATTTAGAATTTTATGATAGAATTATAGAGGATTTAGAAATACAAATGAGAAAGCAATTTGTGCAAGGAGCAGGACTATGAGATATCAATTTTCATGTAAGAACGTAAAAGACAAAAAGCAGTATTGGGAAGATTTTAAAAAGCAGTTAAAACCTGGGGATGAAATTAGTTTTAAAAAAATTGAACGTTTCGGATTTGGACTTTTAGACTTACAGGATAAGCTTACATTCTGTAAAGAGAACAACATTTCACTGTATGATGAATCTTATGGATTGACATTGAACAGTGAACGGGAATTAGCGATGTTTTACTTCACCTTATCATTGAAGAATGAAGATCATCGGGAAAAACAATTGCGCGGAATTAAAGATGCATTGCGCT
Source organism: Eubacterium sp. 3_1_31 (assembly GCF_964249515.1). Lineage (NCBI taxonomy): Bacteria > Bacillati > Bacillota > Clostridia > Eubacteriales > Eubacteriaceae > Eubacterium > Eubacterium sp. 3_1_31. The sequence continues at coordinate 304 of NZ_CAXUBY010000010.1, read as the reverse complement.
TAAAAGAAGAAGGAAAAGGCGCATATGGTCGTCCGATTGCAGAGCTTCCAAAAGACTTTGAAGAAAAAATCATAACTTTAAAACGTGAGCATCGTCCGTTAGAGGCTTATCGGAAAGCTACGGGAATGAAAAAATCAACATTCTATAAATATGCCAAAATAATTCTTAGCAAATATCAGGATGATGATGAAGATGACGATTAAAAAACTGATGGAGACTCATCAGTTTTTTCATGTGTGGCGGGCATGCCACATATCTAGGGTGAAAATCCCTCGGGGCGTAGTTATCGACGAACCCAAGAGCG
>NZ_CAXUBY010000009.1:78884-100178 GCF_964249515.1 Eubacterium sp. 3_1_31 | reverse complement strand
ACAATCCTTAATAAGAAAGAAAATTCAACCATGCCTGTACATGGTTGAATTATAGCGACTGCCTGTCGCACAAAAAGCTGATATTCATATAGGAATATCAGCATGGCTCTATTTACATTTTAATGATTCCCATAAAGAAGCAGGCTAAGACAACAATGCCTAGAACAATACGATAATAGCCAAAGATCTTAAAGTCATGTTTTTTAATATAGCTCATCAAGAAGCGAATAACGATGACAGATACGAGAAAGGCTACGATCATGCCCGTGCATAAGATTGCTAATTCAGCACCAGTAAAGGATAAACCAAATTTCAGCAATTTTAATAAGCTTGCGCCAAACATGACCGGAATTGCTAAAAAGAAGGTAAATTCTGCCGCAATTGTTCGACTGACCCCAATCATCAAGCCGCCTAAAATAGTTGCCCCACTGCGTGAAGTTCCCGGAAAGATAGCTGCAATTAACTGGAACACGCCAATCTTAAGTGCATCTACATAACTTAGTTCCTGCAAACTAGTCACTCTTGCCCGTTTATGACGGTTACGATTTTCAATAATAAGAAAGGCAATACCCACCAACACCAGCATTGTCGCAACGACCACTGATGTATACAGATATTTCTCCAAGATGTCATCAAATGCGATACCAACGATGGCAGCCGGGATACAAGCAACCAAAATTTTGCCCCATAAGTTCATGATATCATAGCGGATAAAAGGACGATTCTTATTTTTAAAGTTAAAAGGAAATATTTTATTCCAATACAGTAAAACGACCGCCAAAATCGCCCCCAGTTGAATGACTACCAAAAAAACATTCCAGAAGTTTTCTGATACTTTCATGGGAAGAATTTCTTCAAACAGGATCATATGGCCGGTAGAGCTGACGGGCAACCATTCTGTAATGCCCTCAAGGATTCCATATAGCGCAGCTTTTAAGATTTCTATAAACATGTTTTTCTCCTTTTAGATTTTTTTCATACTACCGCAAATTGCCATAAAACGCAAGTCGATAGTATCGTTTTTTTATAACGATTTTGTAAGGTTTTTAGGCCTTTTCCAAATATGCCTGCACCATTTCTTTAAACAATGTACCTCTGACCTCATAGTTAGGAAATTGATCATAGCTGGAACATGCCGGCGATAATAAAATGATATCTCCACTTTGGGCCTTGGCGATTGCGGTATGCAATGCCTCTTGCATTGTTTCAACAGTTTCCACATGCGTGAAAATTGGTTTAAATTGCTCTCTAGTTTCACCAAATGCGATACAGCATTTTACCCGATCATCATATTGCTTTAAATCTAGAAAGCTGATGCCTTTATCATGTCCTCCCGCTAACAGTAGGATATTTTTATCAAAGCTGCTTAAAGCTGCGGTAACTGCATGTGTATTTGTTGCTTTACTATCATTATAAAATTTAACCCCATCTTTTTCCCCAATATATTCTAAACGATGTTCGACTGGTTGAAAACTAGCAATCGTCGCTTGAATATCCGCTAAAGACACACCAAGCTTATAGGCCATACAGGCAGCGACCATCGCATTCGATAAATTATAATCACCGACAATAGGAAAACGGCTTTCTTCAAACAGCATGAGATCAACTAGCCATACCTTGCCATCTTTGCGATACAGATCCACATCTTGACGCGTTAATGAAAAATCAATAGTGGTACAAGGAATATTTTTCGCATAGGCAACTACTGTAGGATCGTCGACATTTCTTAAAAACCAGTCCTCTTTTTGACAATTTTCATATATCCGCATCTTGCTTTCATAATATGCTTCAACTGATGGCATATAATCCAAATGATCTGGTGCTAAATTACAGACAACGCTGACCTCTGGTGCAAAAGTTTCAATACCTAACAACTGAAAGTTGCTAAGTTCTAATGCCACATATTTTTCTTCCTCTTCAAAATCATAGGCCAAAGCGGATAATGGAAAGCCAATATTGCCTGCGACAATCGCATTCCCTTTTCTCTGCAGCATTTCATAGAGCATGGTCGTAATCGTGGTTTTGCCATTTGTGCCAGTAATCGCTCCATAATGAAAATGCGATGCATAACGATATCCGATTTCTACTTCGGTTACTATTTTAACTTGATGTTGAACAAAGTAGTTTACAAATGGCACTGTATATTTGATACCGGGATTTTTTACAATAAACGCGTAATCCTCGCGTTTTAATATATCCGGATGACCTTTTTCATAAACTTGGATACCACGTTCTTGCAATTCAGCTTTTTCTTTAATTTCCTGCATATCCGTGATGATGACAGCATAACCATGACGATTTAACAGTTTGGCTACGGCAACACCACTTTTGGCAGCACCGATAACTAATACACTTGGTTTCATATTACAGCACCCCCAGCCATAATCCAACAACCGCAAAGATTAAGCCGATACACCAAAACATCAATACGACATTGGTTTCCTTCATACCACCTAGTTCAAAATGGTGATGCAAGGGAGACATCCGAAATACACGTTTTCCGGTCGCTTTAAAGCTGGTTACCTGAATAACCACACTTAATAATTCCATCACAAAGACTCCGCCAATCAGCACTAACAAAATTTCCTGTTTCAGAATCATCGCACTAGCTGCCAACAAACCGCCAATGGCCAAAGAACCCGTATCACCCATAAAAATTTTGGCAGGATGAATATTAAAGCGTAAATAACCAAGCAAGGCACCACTTACCGCTAATAGAAACATCGCCAGATCATTGTTTTTTTGTAATAAAGCAAAGATGACAAATGGTGCAATGGCAATTAAGGAAGTTCCTGCACATAAGCCATCCAGACCATCTGTTAAATTCACCGCATTACTTTCACATGTAAACATAAAGAAAATCAAGATGAAATATAAGAACCCCAATTCCAGTGTCATATGGAGTACAGGAATCTGAATCGTAGTTTTTGCTATCTGGGTATAAGCAAAATAAAAGATTACTGCTAACACACTTTGCATCAAAAACTTCATGGATGGTTTTAAGCCATCGTTATTCTTCTTTACGACAATTAAGAAATCATCGATAAAGCCAATCAAAGCATATCCTAAATAGGCGAAGACGACAATGAGCATTTCTGGTGTTAGAAAAGCCTTATAGTTTAAGATGGCCATGACCAATATAGGCACTAGGACAAACACGATGCCGCCCATGGTTGGTGTCCCGGTTTTTGCCATATGGCTTTTTGGACCTTCCTTACGCACACTTTGTCCAAATTTAATTTTATGTAGAAACGGAATGAGCTTGGGCATTACCAACAGTGTCAATACCAAGCTACATCCGAATGCAAGTAAATATTTTATTTCCAAAATAGTTCCTCCTTCGCAAAACGTTTTCTTACACAGTCCGCATCATCGAAGGGGTACATCCTGCCTTCCACATCCTGTGTCTTTTCATTCCCTTTTCCAGCGATTACTATTATATCACTTTCTTTTGCTATTTTAATAGTGTATTTTATCGCAAAATAGCGATTTTCTACTACCTCATAATTTTGATAAGTGGTCTTACACATATCCAAAAGGATGGTAGATAGTGATTCATGACGTGGATTATCACTTGTAAAAATCGCCATATCACTATATTTACAAGCTGCATCAGCCATTAGTTTACGTTTGCTGCGATCGCGCTCACCACCACATCCGACGATAATATAGAGCTTTCCTTGACAAATAGACCGTGCGAATTCCATTAATTTTTCCACAGCATCCGGTGTATGTGCATAATCTAATAAGACCGTATGTTTTTTTCCTTTCATCAATTCCATACGCCCACTTACATATGGAAGATCTTGACAGCTGGCAATCAGTTGTTCATAGGTGATATTAAGCATATGGCACAGGGCAATAGCTTCGGTTGTATTATAAACATTCATCTTGCCCAACAAAGGAATAACAAAAGAATATCCATTGATTGTAAAGATGGCGCCTTGTTCACTAAGATGCATATCCTCAATGGTGAAATGGGCAGCATCAAAGCCGATAGTTATAAGTTTAGCATCACTTAAGTGCTGTAATTTCATTAAATAAGGAAAATCCTTGTTTATGATAATAAAGCCATCCTTTTTCAAATAACGGCGTAACTTAAATTTTGTATACATATAATGTGTACGCGTGAAATGATAATCCAAATGATCTTGTGTAATGTTTGTATAAACAATAGCATCATAACTCATAAAACAAATACGATTCTGATCAATTGCATGCGAACTCACTTCCATAACAATATGCGTAAAGCCTTGTTGAATTGCTTCTTTTAGTAGATTAGCTAAAGTGAAAGAGTCCGGTGTAGTGTTTGGAATCGCTTGTATATGTTGATTATCATCTACCTCATGGGTGCCAATGCGAAAGGTTTTTTTCTGTTGTTTCCGTAAGATATGTGTGATGATACAGGCAACACTGGTTTTCCCACTCGTTCCACTGACACCAATCACACACAAGTGTTTACACAAATCACCAAAGTATAATTCAATCAGTGCTTGTGCAATCGCTTCTACATCTTCACACGCATAGACTTGTTCTTTTTCCTGATGAGATGTTGCTTCTACTTTTTGTCCATTTTTTCGCCATTGCCTTTTTTTATCGCATAATACAACTGCGCCTTTTCGTAAAGCATCATCTATATAAGCAGCGCCATCATGGGTAATCCCTTTTCGACAGACAAACAGCCAATCTTTTTTAACTTTGCGACTATCATCACTGACACCTTGCAAGATGCGTGTGTCATCACATGCGATATGAAGCATGCCTAATAGTTCATTTAACCTTGTCATCACCAAGATAGATCCAGACCTCCCCACCTTCTGCCGGAAGGGTCGTTCCATCTACCGGCATTTGTTCAAGTACGGTATCTCCCTCACCAAGAAAAGTGAAGGTCACACCTTCCTGCTGCACATCTTTTTTCTTTTTCCCAACAAAATTTTTAACTTTGATATTTTCAGTCTCTGGCCAAATTAACTTTTTGGGTATCTGTTTTTCCGCTTTTTCCACTTTTAAATAAGGAAGAATATCTTCATAACAAGATTTCGCAATTGGCGCAATGACCGTACCTCCATATAAAATATCATTTTGTGGACTATCGGCAGCAATATATAACACGATTTGAGGATCATCAATAGGTGCTGCGGATAAAAACGATAGAATATAATTACTTGTGGAATATACTCCATTTTCCGCTATCTGTGCTGTTCCAGTCTTACCACCTATCTTATAGCCTTCCATATAGGCAGGTTTTCCTCCCCCATTTGCCACAACGCTTTCTAACGCATAGCGCATAAGTTTACTTGTTTCTTCACTGATTACCTGACGTTTCTTGGTAGGTTTAAATTCTAGTATCGGATCATGGGTAATGGGATCATTAATGCTTTTGGTAATGTATGGTGTATACAAAGTACCACCATTGACAACTGCCGAAAAAGCCGTTACCAATTGAATCGGTGTCACACTCAGTCCCTGGCCAAAAGCAACTGTAGCCTGTTCTAGCTCACCCATCACTTCTTTTTTGAACATAATACCTTTACTTTCCCCCGGCAGATCAATGCCGGTCTTTTGTCCAAAACCAAATTTAGTCACATACTCATATTCCCTATCCAAGCCCATACGTCGTGAAATTTCCACAAAGCCCGGGTTACTTGAGTTTTCTAACACTTGAAGAAAGGTCTGATGCCCATGACCGCCTGCTTTCCAAGATTTAATGCGGGCACCGCCAACCATCTCATACCCCTTATCATCATAAGTGTCTTTAAACATATCATATAATTTCAATTCCAAACCACTTGCGAAAATCACGGATTTGAAAGTAGAACCTGGTTCATAACTTTTCCAAATCGGCAAATTCCGGTTGTAAACATCACTGGAATAATCTTTATAATGATTTGGGTCAAAATCTGGTTTTGATACCATAGCAAGCACTTCTCCTGTTTGCGGATTCATTGCTAATGCCAATGCTGACTTAGGATGATAACGTTTCATCAAATTATTCATTTCTCGTTCCACGATATCCTGAATTTTGGCATCTATTGTCAATTGTACATCCATGCCCCTACCGGGAGCTTCATAAGTTTCCTGATACAGTTCTACTTTATGACCTTTCGCATCAAAAGGAATATTCAATCCTCCACTTTTGGCTGATAAAATATCATTATATTGTAATTCCAAGCCTGCCAGCCCCTGATTATCAATACCGGTAAACCCCAATACCTGAGCCAAATAGTTATTATTCGGATAGTTACGCAAAGAATCTTGTACCAGATAGACACCTTCCAAATCCATGGCCTCTAACTTGCGTGCTTTCTCATCACTAATCAACCGACCTTCTGGTTGGATTTTCTGTGTTGAGACATGTTTCGTAATTTTTGTTTTTATGGTTTTTTCGTCTGCGTTTAACACTTGTGCTAATTGTTTTGCGGTTTCATCAGGATGCTTAATCTGTGCCGGTACGACCATAACCGATGTCGATGGTATATCATGGGCCAATACCTTCCCTTGTTTGTCTAAGATAGAACCCCGCAAACCGGCAACGGTAAAATCACGTTCCCATAAATCCAATGCCTTCTCCATGATATCCGTATGATGAAAGATCTGTTCATAGCCCAGTTTTCCAAGGATGCAGCCAAAAATTACTACAGCGCATAGAAAGATGATGGAAATCCTTGTTTTGACCTTTCCTCGTATCATACACTCACCTCATTGCAGTGTATGCCTATTTCAGCAAAAACATGTCTTTGTTGTTTTACCTTCTTAACCATATCGCATTTTCATGCACCCTTATGTAACTATGTGCTCTTAGTACCATCTTGCATGATACAGTTCAAAACTTACCAATCCTGCAACAGCATCTATGCTAAACATGATGAAGGTGAAACATAGCCGATAGCCATATTCTTTCTTTATCATTTGTTTCTGTTTCAAACATTAAAAACAGTGATTCCTCTTTTAACGATTTACATAGATAAATCTTTTCCAAAGAGAAATCACTATTTTTTATTTCATCTTGACTTTAATGATCGTATCCTTACTAATGGTTTTCCCCATCTTAACATTCTGAGAATGCACACTGCCGCTTCCTTCCATCTGTACCTCAATATGAGTCAGATTCCAAAAGGCAGTAATATCTTTTTTTGTCCAACCTTTCATATTAGGCATAGCGATTTTCGCCCCATCACTCAGCAAAAACATACGTTGATTACTCATAATAGCATCTCCAGCTTTCGGAAATTGTGCTACGATACTATTTCCATTGCCAATAACAACGGTATCTATATCCATTTCCTTTAATTTCTGTTTTGCATAACGCAATGTGTGATTCACTAAAGATGGCATTGTATACTCTTTCCATTCCACATGATTTTGTTTTTTTGTTTCCTGATTCTGTCCCTCTTCCCCTGTAATGTTTTCCGCAACTAAAGCAGCCTTCATCACTTCTTTAAAAGGATCACCGGAATAGCTTAAATACTCAGAACTTTCAAACGCATAATAAACCATGACTTTAGGATCATCTGCCGGCGCCGCTGCCATAACAGAGTTCGTATAAATATCACCATACTGCCCGTGTTCATTGGCAATCTGTCCAGTACCGGTCTTTGCGACAATAGAAACATCGTCCATCTTATAACGTATATGACCAGTTCCCATTTTATCGTCAATTACCTGTTTCATAAGTTTCTTTACATAATCTGCACTCTTTTTTGAGATTGGCTGTCCTACTTGCTTTGTGTCATACTGTTGAATCGTTTTGCCACTGCTGGCATCAATAATACGTTCCACTACATATGGCCGCACCATCTTGCCATCATTTAAAATTGCTGTATAAGCCTGTGCCATTTGCAAAGCTGTTACAGAAATACCTTGACCAAAACCAGTATTCAGCTTTTCTGAAGCATAAGTAAAGTTCATATTTCCTTTACTGTTTTCCACAAAAGGAATATCAACTTTTTGATTAAATTTAAATTTATTCAATACATAATCCTGATAGATGCTTGGATCCATATATTTAGTAAGCAGTTCACATATAGCGATATTACTGGATACAATAAAACCTTTATCAAATGAAATCGTGCCATAATTCTTGTTTAATGCATCATAAATCGGCTGAATACCGCCTACTTTTGTAGCACTTCGATAAATTTTTCCTTTTTCATCTGTACCAAAATAAAAGACCCCACTATCATATTTTTTATTATATGGATAATTACCGCTATCTAATGCGGCTGCGTAAGTAATGCCTTTCATAACCGAACCTGGTTCATATAAGTATTGACTTGGTACATCCAGATAATCTTTTATATCGCGCTTATTTAAGTCAAAACTCGGTAAACCAGCCCAGCCTAGCACCTTACCTGTTTCCACTTCCATGACCAGTCCCCAACCACGATCGGCTTTAACTTCTTTCATCGTTTTTTTCAGACTGCTTTGTAAAGCAAGTTGTACATTGCGATCTAGGGTAAGATACACATCATTTCCATTCTTCGCATATTTTTTCGTATATTTTGTTCCTGGTAAAATATTGCCATTGGCATCTTTTTGGTAAACCTCTATACCGTCTTCTCCTTGTAAAAAAGTATTCAACGATTTTTCCAATCCCATCTGTCCTTCGATTTGACCGCTTTGTTCATTATATTGTGCATAACCGATTAAATGCGAAGCAAATGTGCCCGTAGGATAACTGCGTTCCACTGACTTGGTAAATGTAATACCAGGTAATTCTAATGCTTCAATGCTCTCTTTTACACTTTTGGAAAGATTTTTTCCTTTTGTTCCTAGTTCAGTCTGATATTGTTTATTATCAATTGCATTTTGTAAGATATCACGTATAGAATCTTCCTTCATATCTAGCTTTGGTGCTAGTAAACGCGCCGTCTTATCCACATTTTTTACATATGCCGGCACATTGCCGATTCCTTTGCGACTTTTATCCAAAATCGCAACAAGCGTATAGGTATCTTCATCCTGTGCGATTACTTCTCCACCGCGATCATAAATCGTTCCCCGGTTTCCTTTTAATACCGTTGTGTTAGAGATATCGGGTTCTTTAAAATCTTTTACATTGACACCACTACGAAAATGCTTCTGCGTCACCATAGTAAAAAGCACATTTGATAAAATGAGTGTTGCTATTACCATCATGATGATCAGCAATCCTGCCAATGTACGATTACTTCTTCTAGGATTCATAGTCATCCACCTTTACTCATTGTTCTTCTTGTCCTCATCCCCCATGACAACGACCTGATCCTGATTCGTTTTAATGCCATCTTTTTCTGCCATGCCTAATACACGTTCACGATTTTCTAATTTATTTACTTCGTTTTCTAGACTACTAACAGTTTCTTTTAAGGTTGTTGCTTTTTCTTCTACCTTACTAGCTTCAATGGAAAGGTTATAGTTATACGATTTCAATCCAATACGCGCACCTAAAAATAACAGCACTGCCAGTGTCAACAGCAGTGTTGCCACACCTTCGATACGGAATCTTCTTTTACGTTTTACTAATTTCGCCTTTGCCATTGTTACTTACCTTATCCTTTCTATAATTCTTAATTTCGCTGAATGACTGCGGTTGTTCTCCATCAGTTCTTCTTCTTGCGCGGTAATTGGTTTTTTGTTGATGAGTTTATAGGGCGCTTCTTCCATATCACTTGGTAAGATAGGAATGCGCTTGTCATATTGCTTAGGACGACTTGCTGTTTGGAAAGCCTCTTTTACGATACGATCTTCCAACGACTGAAAACTGATCACGCAAATTCGTCCATGAGGATTCAGCATTTGCAAGGCCTCTTGCAACACTTCTTCTAATTCCCGTAATTCATCGTTTACGGCAATCCGTATCGCTTGAAACACCTTTTTCGCAGGATGTCCTTTCTTATTCAGTACCTTTGCCGGAAGTGATGCCTTAATAACATCTACCAATTCAAAGGTTGTACGAATTGGTTTATCTATGCGTTTCTTTTCAATATTGCGCGCAATCTGTTTAGCAAACGTCTCTTCTCCATAGGTATAAAAAATCTTTACTAAATCTTGATAGCTCCAAGTGTTTACGATCTCATAAGCATTTAATGCCTGACTTTGATCCATTCGCATATCCAATGGAGCATCAAAACGATAAGAAAAGCCGCGTTCTGCTTCATCGAATTGGGGAGAACTTACTCCTAAATCTAGTACCAAACCATCAATTCTATTTACACCATAAGCCGAAAGTTCTTCTTTCAGATGAGAGAATGGGCTATGGATGCATGTGAAGTTATCTGCCACCTGCAATAGTCTTGGTGTCGATTCTTCAATCGCACTGGCATCACGGTCAAATGCATATAAATGACCGTCAGGAATTTGTTTCAAGATCTCACAACTGTGTCCTCCTCGACCCAGCGTTCCATCCACATAAATGCCATCATGTTGTATATGTAGTCCTTCTATGCTTTCCTGCAGCAAGACACTGTAATGTTTGTTCATAATAGAAACTCCGTAAGATTTTCCGCAATCTCTTCAAATGCAGCATCACCATCTTCATCCAGTGGTTCCCAGCGCTCTTTGGACCAGATTTCCACATGGTTAGCAGCACCGATGATACGGCATTCTTTTGTCAGATCCGCAAGTTTGATTAATGAGGATGGGATTAAGATCCTTCCCTGTGCATCAATTTCACATTCTGCCGCTTTGCTTGTCATCATACGTACAAACATGCGGGCATCTTTCTTGGTGGATGGCAATTTCATCAGCTGTTCATAAATGAGCTGCCATTGTTCCTTTGTATAAATACTTAAGCAGCCGTCTAAACCGCGTGTGATGATGAGCGTATCGCCAAGTTCTTCACGGAATTTTGCCGGAATGATGATACGCCCTTTTTTATCAATATTGTGTGCGTATTCACCCATGAACATGACGTTTACCTCCACTTTCCACCACTTTGTGCTACTTTACTCCACCATTATATCGCTTTTTATGCTATTTGTATAGATAATTTCTAACTTTTATTTGTCGCTTTTTTACAAATGCTTACAAAATCTCCTTTCTTTCCAGTTTTTTCTGAGTATCTTATGTGGCATATAAGTTGAAATACGCAAGAAGCAGATGAATTCCCTCTTACATCATTTGTAAAACGAATTGCTTCTCAACAACATTTCTGTTTTTCTTATGCTTAACGCCGCAAAAAAAAGCCATGGTGTTCCATGACTTTATCATTTTATTTCATTTCATCTTTTTTCTCCGACAAAACGATTTAGGAAAAAAAGTAATATTATATTTCATCAGCAATGCATAAGCAAATCCACACAACGCCAAATTGACAAGGTATAAGGTATATAGAAAACAGCAAAAGGTAGGATGTAAGCAAGACATCATGTAACACCTCATAGGTCATAAAATTAATGCTTCCTACAATCCATAACATCGATATATACAGAAAACGACTAAGTTTTATTCGTTTTCTAAGTAACAACCATTACGATAACTTTCTAGTACATAATTTTTCTAAAGCATGTTGCACATAAGGAGCATCCTCATCATTGATCAAAGCCATTAATGTATCTCCGGTAAATAAGACAGTATCTCCCTTAGGAATAATTTCGGCATTTCCTCGATGAATGCTGATAATCAGACATTTGCCCGGCCAGGCAATATCACTGACCTTTTTCTCACATACCTCGCTGCCGATTTCAATTGCGGCTTCAACAATATGTTTCTTTCCTTGAAACGCATCTAAATTCACACCATTCTTCCATAAAAGCTTATGCAATAAACTTTCATAAATGGGATCACAATTCAATATATTGGCCGTTAAGTAAGCACATAAGGAAACTAGCGCTAAAGGTAATAAATGCGTCAAAGTGCCACTCATTTCCGCAATCAAAATAATACCGGTAATCGGTGCTCGTACGATTGCCGCAAAGAAAGCAGCCATGGCCATGATAATAAAGTTTGCCAGATACATCTCAGGAATCTGAAAATACTGTATGGCGATAAGGCCATAAATGGCTCCTACAAAACTGCCGAGCACCAACAATGGGAAAAAGATGCCACCGGGTGCTCCACTGCCAAAGCTAGCTAAAGAAAAGATAAATTTTACTACCAGCAATAAAATCAAGGTTTTTAAGAGCAATGGCTCTTTTCCACTTAACATCTCGATCATCGTATGCCCACTGCCTAACACTTCAGGAAGGATGAGCATAAGCACACCGGCAATCATTAAAGGAATCAAAACACGATAATGGGCTTTTAGTCTTGGCACTTTTTCATACCAATCCTGAAACTTTAACGTCATCTTATTATATAGGACACCACATAAACCACAAATGATGCCTAACAACAGAATGCTTCCATAATAGCCTAATGGTAAAGTTTCTGTGACTACAAAATGAAATGCCGGTTCTAAGCCAAACACATATTGTGATAGAAAATCACCGGTAACACTGGCACACATGACCGAAACTAAAACAGAAACGGAAAAGTTTTTATGTACCTCTTCCAAGGCAAACATGACACCTGCCAAAGGCGCATTAAATGCCGCACTAAGTCCTGCCGCTGCACCACAAGTCAATAATAATTTTTCTTCCATCTTTACACGATGAAAGATACGTGACATACCCTTGCCACCCATAGCTCCTAATTGAATACTTGGCCCTTCTCGCCCTAATGATAACCCTCCAAAAGCGCATAAGGTCCCAGCAACAATTTTATAAGGCAATATTTTATACCATTTTTGATCAAGAAACGAAATGATTTCTCCTTCCACCTGAGGGATACCACTTCCTGAAATCAATGGTTCTTGTTTTAGGCACCAGCCAATCAAAACACCAAGCACTAACAAAAAGAGAAACCACCCTATAATATAGAGAAGGTTATCCCAAATCACGGATGCCATAAAGGCAATAAACTGTTCCGCATAGCCTAATAGCAAACGATAGATAATGGCGATCAATCCGGCAAGTAATCCACAAGCCAAGCCTTCCATGATCAACACATATTTAAAATTTCCTTCACTCTCTAAAATATGACGAGTACTGCCCTTCTCCTTTTTCATGTTACTCCCTCTTTCCAATTACATAAAAAGTATAGCATTATCTTTACATAGTGACAAATACAAATCTTTTTCTCCTATGCAATGTGCTTTAGGAACACATATCTCATAAAACTTTTCCTTATCATCAAAAAAGACTTATCCCACACACTTTGATTCGATCATATGTGGCGATAAGCCTTTTCTATGATTTTCCTGTTGTTGCTTGTTTCTAATCGTATATGATTCAGCTTTTTAAAATAAGGACATCTGATTTTCTTCCTGTAAGCCTTCTAAAACCCCCATCGACTCCAGTTTCTTAATCAGCGTACCACTCAAGGCGGTTCTTCGCTGTAAATCCTCTTTGGATAAGAATGCCCCATTCTTGCGAGCTTCCACAACAGTATCCGCAACACTTTCTCCCAAGCCATCAATACTGGTGAAAGGAGGAATAATGTAGTTAGGTCGTTCTGGATCGACAATAAAATCACGACTGGCGGAACGCATTAAATCAATATTAGCGAAATAATAACCACGCAATGTCATTTCCAATGCCAGCTCTAAAGTATTATAAGTATCCTTATCCTTCTTGGTGACATCCTTTTTCTGCGCGTTGTCATGCAACTTAAAGTCAATTTCCTGCATCTTTTTACGAATGGATTGTTCTCCCTTGATCATTGTTTCAATATCATATGCATCACAACGAATACTAAAGAACATACAGTAGTAATATTGCGGTTCATGCACCTTAAACCAAGCAATGCGGATGGCCATCATGACATAGGCAACGGCATGGGCTTTCGGGAACATGTATTTGATCTTTTTACAAGATTCAATATACCAGTCTTCCACCCCGTTTTCTTTCATCTCCGGTATCCATTCATCCTTCAGTCCTTTTCCTTTACGAACACTTTCCATGATCGTAAAGGCCAGTTTTGGACGCAAGCCCTTGTGCAATAAATACACCATGATGTCATCACGACATCCGATTACGCTCTTTAATGTACAAATACCATCATCAATCAGATCCTTGGCATTGCCTAACCATACATCTGTACCATGAGATAAACCGGATATTTTCAATAACTCATCAAATGTGGTTGGACGTGTTAACTCCAGAATTCCACGAACAAACGGTGTACCGAACTCCGGTAAGCCGGCAGCTCCAGTTTCTTCGGTATTCTTACTAGTATCTATTTTTAACGCATCCACCTTAGAGAAAATGCTCATGGTTTCCGGATCGTTCATAGGAATGGTCGTTACATCAATTCCACTCATACGCTCCAACATCTTCATCGCTGTAGGATCCACATGACCAAGGATATCAAATTTCAAGATATTATCATGAATCTGATGGAAGTCAAAATGCGTCGTCTTCCATTCCGCATACGGGTCATTGGCAGGATATTGTACCGGTGTAAAATCATGCACATCTAAATCCAATGGGACGACGACGATGCCACCTGGATGTTGACCGGTCGTTCGTTTGACGCCTTCACAACCTTTTGCTAAACGCAAGATCTGGGCATTGCGCATACTGCCTTCAATTCCCATCTCTTCCTCATAGCCTTTCACATAACCAAACGCCGTTTTTTCGGCTACCGTACCAATCGTACCGGCACGATATACATGGTCTTCACCAAACACTTCTTTGGTATAGGCATGGGCATTGGGCTGATAATCACCGGAGAAATTCAAGTCGATATCCGGCACCTTATCACCTTCAAAACCTAAGAAGGTTTCAAAAGGAATATCGTGTCCATCACCGCGAATTGTTTCTCCACAATTCGGACATTCAATATCTGGTAAATCATAGCCATTTAACACACTGCCATCGGTAAAGAACTTTACATAATGGCATTTCGGGCAGACATAATGAGGTGCTAAAGGATTTACCTCAGTAATCTCTGACATCGTAGCGACAAAGCTAGATCCTACCGAACCTCGCGAACCTACCAGATATCCATCATCCAAGCTCTTCTTTACCAATAAATGAGAAATATAGTAAACCACATAATAACCGGCGCCGATGATACTATCCAATTCTCGATTTAAGCGTTTCTCCACGATATCCGGTAAGACAGGTCCATATTTCTTATGGGCATTTTCAAAACAAATTTCTCTTAGCTTTTGATCAGAACCTTCAATATCCGGTGGATATAAAGCATCCTTGACCGGACGTATCACTTCAATCTGATCCGCTATCGCCTTGGTATTCTTAATGACCATATCATAAGCACGCTGTTGGCCCAACCAAGCATATTCTTTTAACATTTCATCCGTGGTACGCAAATGCTGATCCGGGCTTTTAAACTTGCGGCGACGTTCCTGATTGTAAATATATAAGGCATGACGCATACCGCCAATCGCCTGAGAATTGATATAAATGTCACGAATCAGCTTTTCATTAGGATGCACATAATGCGCATCACTGGTTGCCACGACGATTTTTCCCATCTCTTCTGCCTTTTCCACGATGGACATTAAGATTTCTTTTAACCGCGCTTCATCTACGATGGAATTGCGTTCTACTAAGAAACGATAGTTGGCAAGTGGCTGTATTTCGATGTAGTCATAAAACTGCATGACCTCTGCTAACTCTTTTTCACTGCGCGTCTGGGCCATGTCGAAAACTTCCCCATTCACACAGGAAGAGCCGATCAATAAATTGCCGTTCATCCGGCGCTTTTCTATTTCTTTACGAATGATGCGCGGTTCTGCGACAACATTTGCTGTACTTTTACGATTATAGCTTAAATATTCCGTATGCGAGAGTGTAATCAGCTCAAACAATTCCTTTAAACCTGCCATGTTTTTCGCAAGGATAGTCACATGCTTATCTCTGACTTTATTAAAACAATCAGGATCTTGCATATCTTGTAACTGTTTCAAGGTTTTGATATGCTTTAGATCATTTAACATATGCATAAAGACCTGAGCCAACACTTCAGCATCATAATCAGCACGATGGGCTACATCTTCATCATAGCGAATACCATACTGACGTGCCAGATTGCCCAAGCGATAACCTTTGCGATCCATCATACTGCGGGCCAGATCCAAGGTATCAATGACCGGATTCATTAATGGCTTACGACCGATACGTTCTAATTCCGCATTTAAGAAGCCATAGTCAAAGCTGGCATTGTGGGCAACTAAGATACTATCACCGATAAATTCCAGAATCTCATCGACACATTCCGCAAACGGTTTGGCATTCTTCATGTTTTCTTCTGAAATATTGGTTAATTCAGTTGTGAATGCACTTAAGGCAATCGGTGGTTTGACAAACAGCTGTAAGCTTTTTATGCAGGTGCGATCTTTCATGATCTGCCCGCCAAACTCAATGATATGATCAAAGCGCGAAGATAAACCGGTCGTTTCTAAGTCGAATACACAATAGGTTCCCTTTTCCAGTTCCGTGTCATCCCCATTGCGCACGATCTGTAACATAGGGTCAACCATATTCATTTCCACACCATATAAGATCTTCATCGGTGTTTCACGTTTCTTGTTAATGCCATCAACCACCGTCTGTGCAGTAGGAAATGCCTGAACAACACGATGATCAGTCAACGCAATCGCATCCCAGCCCCATTCATTCGCTGTTTTGATATACTCGCTGATATCACATACCCCATCCATTTCAGATAGCTTCGTATGTACGTGTAACTCTACACGCTTTTCTTCTGCTTCATCCACACGTTTGACTTCAGGTACCTTCTGGATCACATCCGGCATAAAGACCAGTTCACGAGAATAGGAATCAAACTCCACTCGTCCATATGCAACGACACAATCTCCGGCACCGATTTCATTAAGAACTTCCTTTGTGATAGAACCACGTTCAAAACGCTTCATGATGATGGCATCATCGTCATCCGCAATCCACAGTGTCTGAATATCCTTGCCATTTCGTAAAGTTCTTACTTCACTGTCAAAGATCTTCCCATGGATGCGAATATCATGACATTCTTCGCTAATATCATGAATGGAAAAGGGCACATACCCATCTAAGCCCTTTTTCTTTTTAGGTTTAAAGCTATAGGCTTTTTTCTCTTCATATACTTGTGTCGGCTTAGGCGCTTCCTCTTTCATCTTCACCGTTGGAATCTTTACGCTGACCTTCATTTCTTCAACCGTAATTGCCAATTGGAAGCCACAGTTTTTCAAAAACTCTTCAAGCAGATGTTTATTTTGAATTGCGATATCACGATCAGTTTCATTCGCAATATGATAAATCAGATACTTTTTCTCTAAGGATGGCAGACTGTCCTGAAAAATACGCAACGTTGGATGCAGACTGACAAAGTGCTGGATATATTCACTTACTTCTAAGATCGACGTATCACTGTTTTCTACGGTAAGATATACTTCGGTTTTACAACGAGTAATTTTTGCTAAACGCATACAAAAAACATGCCATACCTGAAAAGGCAATAGCTTAGGTAAGGCCAATTCCATATGCAAAACATTGCTGCGCTTGCGATATACCGGTTTCATGTTAAAAGAGCCTTGTTCAAAATAGACAAGATCGGGATTATCCTCTTCCATTTTCTTTACTAAATCAATCAGTTTCAGTTCCATCCAATTCCTCATTTCTTACGTTTCTTATGATATCATAAATCGTTCTTTAGCAAAAGTAAAAAGGCAAAGGATTTCGATTTTCATATTTTCACATAAAATAAAAACAGCCTCATTTTTATAAGCTGCTTTCTTTGTGATGAAGATGGTACATTCCTCTATAATATCAGGGTTTTTTCTTGATGATGATGGAAACACTCCCACTTACATCTTTATAATTGGGATTGGTAATTTTGTAATAAACCTTTGTTGTACCTACGCTTGTGCGTGTAGGTTTTATCTTCGACCATTTTTTCTTTGTATTGCTACGATAGTAGATTGTTGAATGGGGTTTTATCTGCGTCATACAAAGAGTATGCTTTTTATGGTCATAGCTGCCATTATATCCTTTTATCTTTGGCTTTTGCGTAGCTTTCGATACTGTGATATTGGCTTTGCCGGTGATTGTCTTTCTTGCATTAGGATTGCTAATTTTATAATACACGCTTGTCGTGCCAACGTTCGTTCTCATTGGCTTTTCCTTTGTCCAATCCTTTTTTAAGCTGGTGCGATAATATATGGTTGAGCCTGGTAGTGTTTTTGTGATAGAAATCGTATGTTTCTTTTCATCATATGTATGTTTATAATCATTGATACGCGCTTTGCAATTCGCTTTATGTACGATGATCTCTGCACTGCCATACATATCTTGCGCATAATGTGGATTCATCACATGATAGTAAACCATTGTTGTACCTGCATTTGTTCTAGTTGGTTTCTTTGAAGACCATCCACTCTTGGTACTGGTACGATAGGTAATCGTAGAGCCTGCAGGTACATTTTGTAATGAGATACTGTGTGCTTTCCCATCATAACTACCTTTATACGCATTTACGTTAACAGGCAATGTGATTCCGCCTTTTTGTATCCTAAAGCTCTGTGAGGTCGTCAAGGCTATCCTGTTTATTTGTATCGGCGTTGTTCTTTCTGCTTTTTCTCCTTTTACCCCGCATACAGCATAAGCTGTATCACTAGGCTGTAATGCATAACCTTTTTTTAACTTTCGAAGAAAAAATGCCTGATTCTTTGTATCATCTATGTTTGTAAAAAATAAATCTACATTATTTTTTTGTCGCATAGAGGTCAGTAATTCTTTAGTTTTCGTATCTTTTATCGTATAGCTGCCATCTTTTTGACGTATAAATTCGTATATTCCTTTGTCATCATTGGTCGCTGTTTCCAGCATTGCCGTATGGTTAACATTTTTTACATAGATATCACCAAATGCAATTTGGGCATAAAAATGCGTTCCTAGATTTTGCTTTGTCCCCATCAGATGATATGCTGCCGGATTCACTCCCACCGTATTAGAAACACTAGCAAAGTCATTATGTTGTGCATGTACTCTTACCCAGTAAGGTTGATCGGCAAATGCTTTGGTGAAGGTGAGTTTGCTTGTAACAAATTCGTCAGTTAATTCACATTCCGCATCATGACATACATCAATCTGATAAGTAGTAGCATCGGCTATTTTGTCCCATTGAAAAGTGTAATTCATCCCTGAACGGCTAACCCTTAGCTTCGGTTTAGCAAGATTGACGGCAGGTGTAAAATCGTGCAAATAGAGAAAGCCTTGAAATCCCGGATAATACGTTTTTAGATATGCGAAGGTATTGGTCTGTGTGTAAAAGGCTTCCCCACCATAACTGGAATTGGAAATGGTCAGATATTCTCCTTCAATTTTTTCCACAATAGCCACATGACCTCCCCAATCTCCATTCCAACACATCACACTGCCAACCTTAGGTATAGAACCATACGCATAATAATGATGTTTTGTATTGTAATCGTACCATTCTTTCGCCATCCCGGTAGATAATTGTGGGGGTTCTCCTAATATTTCATAGGCTCTTCCCCACGCATATGCCGTACAATTGGGCATACCATAATCATATTTATAATATATATTTTGATCCGAATAATAATGAAAATCACTTTTTGAAGGTGCGCTGCTGCGAGCAAAGAAATAGGTCTTCGCTTTCAGCTGATATGTACCATTAACAAAGCTTGTTAAAACAGCTAAGGTGATTGCCAAGAATGAAACGATGAATTTCTTTAAAAAGCGCATACGTCCACTTCCTTTTATGTGTCTATTATATCAGTTTCCACCGCGAAATAACATATGTGTCACATCAAATGATGGACATTTGTATTTTGATGTTATCTTTCACAAGAAAAAAGGCCAGTGTTTTTCTGGCCTTTCATCACACATTTGTCAAATATTTATATTCCATCTTATTATCCATATCCGCAACCACTAGGATATATTTTCCAGACTCCTGATGCATCTTTTACTAACATGATCTGCCATTCAGGATATTCACTGTTTTTATTTAATGTATCACTGCTAAAGTTGCCGGTTTTATAATCCATGAAAAACAAAAGGGTATCTGCTTTTGTATAGTACTCTCCATGTTCTTTTGATTGTTTATCCCCGGCATACACCAAACGTTCCATCGTACAATCTTCAAATGATCGTACAAAATCTTTTTTTATGACGTTTACCGCTTCTTCAAGTTCTAGTCTGGAATACTTTGTGGAAACTCCATAGTCGATCTCTACATCGTTGCTGATGGTTCCTTTACAGCCTGTGAAGATAACACAAAGCACAACACTCAACATAATAATACGGAATCGTTTCATACCCTTCCACCTTCCTTCTTCTTTATGATACCAAAAATCTATCTTTCATATCTTAATAAATCCTAAAGTATTTCTATTTATTCTGTAAGAAAAGAAGAGACAATTCATCTTGCCTCTTCAAGTTCATTTATTCTTCTACATACTTTCTTTTCTTGCGCAATACTGCTAAGACAGCTCCACTTAAGATAACCATGATACCTGCTGTTTGTGCCTGCGAAGTATCCCCTGTTTTAGGCGTATCTGTTTTGTCTGTTGTGTTAACTGGCTCTTTTTTGTGTTGCTCAATTGCTTTCAACTGTTGTAATGCTGTCACAAGTGTTTCATATGCTTGTTGAATTTCAACTTTTGTTGCATCTTTCTTTTGTAAGATGTTTTTAGCATCTTTTAATGCTTTTTCAAATGTTTTCCAAGATGCAGCGGTATAAGCACTTTCTTTTTTCTTTTCAGCTTTTTCAACTAAGTTTTGTAAAATCGCTTTGGCACTAGTTTGACTAACTGCCTCTAAGGATTGAATTGCTTTTTGAATATTCTTTACTTGTACTTTCACATCATCTTGACTTGCTGCAGCGTCAGCATAAACTTTTTCGGCTGCTTTGATCGCTTTCTGTAGCTTCGCATAGCTTGCACTTGTAAAGCCCTCTGCCTGTATAGCTTTGGCTTCATCTAATGCATTTTTCAGTTCTGCTTTGTCTACAACAATTGGTGTTTCTTCTTTTTTCAAAGCCGAAATAGCTTTTTCAATTGCTGTTACCTGTGCATTTACAGCATCCTGTGTTGCCTTATCATCGGCATAAACTTTTTCAGCTGCCTTGATTGCTTCTTGTAGTTTCGCATAGCTTGCACTTGTGTAGCCATCTGCCTGTATTGCTTTGGCTTTATCTAACGCTTTTTTCAGCTCTGCCTTATTAGCAACAATTGGTGTTTCTTCCTTTTCTAAAGCCGAAATAGCTTTTTCGATTGCTGTTACCTGTGCATTTACAGCATCCTGTGTTGCCTTATCATCGGCATATACTTTTTCAGCTGCC
>NZ_CAXUBY010000009.1:0-78786 GCF_964249515.1 Eubacterium sp. 3_1_31 | reverse complement strand
GCTTGCACTTGTGTAGCCATCTGCTTGTATAGCTTTGGCTTTATCTAATGCTTTTTTCAGTTCTGCTTTATCTACAACAATTGGTTTTTCTTCCTTTTCCAAAGCGGCAATGGCTTTTTCGATTGCTGTTACCTGTGCATTTACAGCATCCTGTGTTGCCTTATCATCGGCATATACTTTTTCAGCTGCCTTGATTGCTTCCTGTAACTTCGCATAGCTTGCACTTGTGTAGCCATCTGCCTGTACAGCTTTAGCTTTATCTAACGCTTTTTTCAGTTCTGCTTTATCTACAACAATTGGTTTTTCTTCCTTTTCCAAAGCTGCAATAGCTTTTTCGATTGCTGTTACCTGTGCATTTACAGCATCCTGTGTTGCCTTATCATCTTTCAGAACTTCCCTTGCTTTTGTTACAACTGTCATAAGATTCAGATAACTTTCTTCTGTATAAGCATCTGCTTCATACGTATCTGCCTGCTCGATGATCTTCTTCAAAGCTGTTTTATCAGCCTGTACAAAGACACGTAATTCTACTTCTTTTCCTAAAACTGTGCCTTTGACCTTGTAATCACCAGATACAGCAGTATCGATGTTGCTAAGATCCCAAGAAATCGTTTCTTTTAACACATTTCCATTATCCAATGTTACCATGACATCTTTTGGCAGTTTCGCTGTCACATTATTTTCTTTAAAGGCTACTAGTACCTCTTCAGGCAATGTAACATCGTTTACAACTGCTTGTGGGAATGCCACCTTTATATGATTAAAGACGGTTGTAGATCTAAAGGTTTGTACACCAATATAGCCATCTACAATATCTGCATCACTTTTCTGTGCAATCTGTAGATCATTCACATAATAGGTCAAGGTTCCCTTACCATCATAAGCAACCTTCAAATGATATGTATCCGCATCCACAATTGCTGGTGGTAATAGTTTATCAATATGCCAGTCTTGGCCATTCATATTTTTAAAGATTTTTGCGATTGCGCCATTTTCATTACGTTCCACATTTACACAGAACCATAATGATGTAGGAGCATTTTTATCTTTTACACCAAATACTAAACCGGCCGCAATACCTTCCTTGATGCTCATATCAGCTTCTAATACAAATGGCTGATCCTTAGAAATCTTCGTATCACTTAATTGGAAGCTATCTCCACCGGTATTTTTCCCTTCCATACCTTCCTCAGTGATTTCCCAAACCTCATTGGTATTCCAATTTGTGATATTAGAATCTAGTGATGGTACAATAGCTTGTACACTAACTTCATCACTTAACTCCCCTACCGTTGCCTGAATCCGATAGACACCGGCCTTTAAAGCTTTTACTGTAATACTGCCTTTCTCTTCTTTAACGATTTGTAAGCCTTCAGGAAGTGTCCACTTGATATCGTTCATTTCACTTAGATTTGGATACACATTTGCATCAACCGTGAATTCTGTATCTACATGAACACGCTCTTTAGCGGATACGTATAGCTGTGTTTTCGCCGTCTCACTTCCCGATTTTTTGCTATACATAGACTTCATATCATAAATCTTTAGATCATCAATCGTTACATCCCCATCGTTTGTGAAAAAGGACATGGCAATATTATGATTATCTTGATAAAGTGTTGTTGAAATATTTGCTTCACCATCATTACCAAATGCTTCTACAGCACCTTGATCAACTAAAATACGCAGTTTGATTTTATTTCCTTCTAATGGTGTCAACTGATAAGAGAAATTACCACTGTTCATATAATGACCAGCATTTCTAGCATCCAGTACCATCTTTTTATTTACCACATCGTATTTATAGATAAGTTCTTTTCCACCGCCTTGACGCAGTTTAAAGCCAAATTCTTTACTACTGCCTAGTGTAAACGTACCCTCTACATCATAGTAAATACCTGATACACCACGTAATATATTATCATCGTTTGCGGAAACTTTCTTATTTGCTGTCTGATATAGGATATGTTCTTGGTCCCGCAGTTTATTGACTTCTTCAACCACATTACTAGTTACTACATATTTACCATCACGATCGGTTATCAAACCATATTCCTGTGGCAGAGATTGTGACCCTTTATATATCTTGCCATCAAACTCTGTAAAGTCTTGCAGCCAGCTGATTCCGATTTGACGATTCTTTCCGGTACCATCTTCAAAGAATGTCATGGTTGCATATTTTCCAAAACCACGCCATGGATCTTCATTAGAATCCACATTGATACGATCGGTATCAGCTACCCATTTGAAAACATCGCCATCTCTTTCCATGTGACCGATGACATAGAAACCGGCACTACCGTTATAAATCCACTTCTGCTCACCGGTTCCATTCACTTTTGCAGGAATAAGCCCCGGACATTCTGAATAAATCTGATCACCATTTTTATACGTAAGATTTTGTGTGCGTGTCCATGTTTTCAAGTCTTCACTTGCAAACAGCTGGGCAGCGCCACCCGCAGTAATCATATACCATTTTGTATCCCCATCGATCTTAAATACTTTAGGATCACGGAAATCATTTCCACTAAGTGTATTTCCTTCATTTGGCAAGACTGGATTTCCTTCATATTTGATCCAAGTTGTTCCATGATCTTTTGAATATGCAATGGCTTGTGATTGTTTACCATTCTTTTCATTATGATAAGTAAAAATAGCTACTAATTTAGAATCCCCTTCTTGATTATCCGTAAAGAAACCAGAAGTGTTATCCTTATCTTCTACCGCAGATCCAGAGAAGATTAATCCAAGATCATCAATCTGGATACCTAGAGGCTGTTGTTCCCAATTCACGAGATCCTTTGAACGAACATGTGCCCATGATTGTTTATAAAAGTTATTATTTGGTGAATACTGATAAAACAAATGCCAATAGCCATCGGTAGAATCATATACCATACCATTTGGATCATTCATGAAATTGATTTGTGGTGTTACATGGAACTGCGCACGATTTTCTTGAGCTGCCAATTCCTCATTGCTAAACCATTTATTCACAGCAAATTGATAGGTTTTTGTAAAACCATCACGTTCAACACTGATCATGACATTGGCAAAGTTAGTTTCAAAATCATCAGCACGCAATGTATAAGCATCTTTCACTTCTTCACGTGGACGTGTCACGCGTAAATTGCGATCTTTTATCGTAATATAGACCTTTCCATTGCCACTAGGCTTCAATGTCACTTCATCAATACCGGCAGCTATATCCATACCATAAATGGTAGTACGTGGATCAATAGCTGGTGTAATACTTACACCATCACTTAATGCAAGTGTTGTTAATTCCGGTTCTGAAATGTTTGGACGTTCTGTTTCATTTTGATAATATAAATTTTGATATACGACACTGCCATCCCAAGTAAGCAGGCCTAAATATCCATCACGATGACGATCATCCTGAACATGTGCAACCCCTTTTCCATTGACATAAGCATAAATATCAGAGCCAACTACAGTAACTTTCAAATCATAGGAACCATCTTCATTCGGTGCCACTTCACTTAGCGGAATTTCAGCTAAACTGCCACCTGTTGGAAATTCAAATAATTTGAAGATGTTATTTGTGTAATCGGCGTTAAATGCATAACAACCAGCTTTAGGATCGTTAGGGTTTTCGACACGGAACAATAAAGCTCCTGCGCCTTTACCATGTTTATTGACCGTATGCACCTGATAAGTAAAATCTTGACTTTTAGTATCGGATATGGCGAAGTTATCACCGGTTCCAGAGGATGTAAGACCATCCTCGCCTTTTGTCCAAATACCTTGAAGTCCTCTCAAATTTTCAATATTTGTTTTGAAATTATCTACGGTACGAATCGTTCTGTCCGTAAATTTTATGTTAGAATAGGCAGCTTCTGTTTTAAAGGTCAAAATACCGATATAGCCTCCTACCCATGCATCGATTTTACCTTCCATCTGATATAAACTGCCACCTTCACTTTGCACCTTATAAATAAAGGTACCATCTGCTTTTACATCCAGATCTAAGTGAATTTTCTTCGTGATATCATAATCTGTTAATTGGATTTGCTCGGCATAATCTTCTCCCGCCGGGACCTTGAAGACACGCATGATGTTGCCATCTTGTTCCCTAACAACATTGGCTCCTTTCCATGTAGTCGAAGGTTTATCTTTATCCCCTATGCCAAATACCAGAGCCGCTGAATTTTCACCACCAGCCGTGAGTTCAACATCAGCGCTGTAATGAAAATCATTGACCAGCTCATTGATTTCATTACTTACCGCAAAGTTATCGCCACCCGTATTTTTTAAGAGAATGCGATTTTCTTGCACATCCTTATCTCCCCCAATAAAATCAGATAGTGTCATTTCCTCTATGCTTTTTTGCATTTGGGAAACCATCTTTGGATTTGTGGCCGCTACGATAGAAGTTGGAGCGATGCTGCTTACCACCATCGAACAGGTCATGAGCACTGTTGCAGCTTTTAATACTTTTTTTGTCATTGTTTCTCCTTTCCCTTTTCTTTTTTACCCTGTGAGTACAGGTGCTATCCTCATTATAGAAAAAAGATCTTGTATTCACAAGTGAGTTATGTAACCTCTTTCATTGACAAATGTAAGCGTTTAATTATTTTCTGTATGATTATAAACTCAACAATAATGTTCTAAAAAGAACAAGGAAGATCGTTTATTTCTAACAAATTAATACCATATAAAACCGTTGCCGAAATTCTTACTTTTCTGATTATTTTCATACTATGTTTATTCTCATAGCCCGATGTGAGAATGCAAAATATTCACTTACTCTCACCTATATCATAGCTCATTATATGCGTAATTCTAGTTACGCTACGCGCATGCGAGCCAGCAAAAAAAATGATGCCCCTATAACGTATATTTTACACTACGTCATCCTAGCATCATTTTTATTTCTATCTGCCATATTTGGCATTATTTATATCATGAAAACGCTCTTGTCTATAAATGTGCAATGATAGCATCTCGATAAGCTTGCGTAGTTGCATTGCCATGAAGATCAGGAGTGAGCACCTTAGCTTCCTCTAACACCGCATCAACAGCATTGCGAATCTTAGTGGCAATATCTTCCATACCTAGATTCTCTAGCATCATACAGGCGCTCCACAACAAAGCGGTTGGATTGGCAATATGCTTTCCGGCAATATCCGGTGCAGAGCCATGCACTGCCTCAAACATTGCATATTCACTACCCAAATTGCAGCTTGGCAAAAGTCCCAAACCACCAATTAGACCACTGGTAAGATCTGATACGATATCACCATACAGATTAGGCATGACCATGACGTCAAAGGTTTCTGGATGCATGACTAGCTGCATGCATACATTATCAACAATCTTATCATCTGCCTCAATATCAGGATATTCTTTGGCAATCGTTTGAAAAATATTTAAAAACAAACCATCACTCATCTTCAAAATATTCGCCTTATGCACACAAGTGACCTTTTTTCTTCCATGCTCTTTCGCATAAGCAAAAGCATCATGAATAATACGTTCACTTGCCTTGCGCGTAATGATTTTTGTCGCATGTACAGTATTTTCATCAATCTGTTCTTCCACTCCGACATACAGATCCTCTGTATTTTCACGAAATGTCACGATATCCACATTCTCAAATCTGGTCTTTACGGCGCTGTTTGATTTCGCAGGGCGAATGTTTGCGTAAAGGTCATACTTATTACGCAGCGTGACATTTAAGGAACGAAATCCCTTACCGATCGGTGTCGTAATTGGTGCTTTTAAAAGTACTTTATTTTTTTCAAAGGACGCAAAGGCAGCATCCGGAATCAGTTTCCCATGACGCTCATATTCTGCTGCCCCTACTTCAAAACACTCATAAGATAAGGGGGCTTTGGCAGCCTCTAAAATTTTTAAAACGGCATCTACAATTTCAGGCCCAATGCCATCTCCCTTAAATACGGTAATTGTTTTCATATACTAACGCTCCTCCATTTTTACATACTCTTTTACGGCTCCTACATATTTCGTAGCCGGACGCATAATCCTGCCATCATATGCTTTATTTTCAATGTTATGTGCCAGCCAGCCGACAGTTCTTGCTGTCACAAACAATGGTGTATACAAATCTTCAGGTATGCCCATCATCTCATATACAAAACCACTATAGAAATCGACATTACTAGAGACATGAATGCCTTTGACATCCCATATTACCTCTTTGGCACACCGCTCAAAACGCTGATAGAATTCATATTCATTCGACTTATGCTTGCTTTCAGCCAGCTTTTCAATATAACCCTGCAACACCTCACTGCGCGGATCACTCAATGTGTAAATGGCATGACCCATTCCATAGATCAGACCGCTGCAATCATAAAACTCCTTATTTAATATGCGATACAACAATGCCTTGATTTCCACATCATTATCCGTATAGCCAATTTCACGAATAACTTCTTTCATCATGGAACTGACCTTTAAATTGGCGCCTCCATGACGAGGTCCTTTCATGCTGCCAATAGCACCAACGATCGAAGAATAAATATCAGTTCCGGTAGAAGAAATGACTACATTTGTAAAAGTAGAGTTATTCCCACCGCCATGATCTGCATGTACGATTAGCATCATATCCAAAATTCTCGCCTCTAATTCACTAAAGCGATGATCTTTCCTTAACATATATAAAATATTTTCCGCGATGGACAGCTTTTGCTGAACCGGATGGATGACCAATGATTTCTTATTATAGCGATGCATCTTGCTCTGATAGGCATAGCAGATGATGCTTGGTAATTTGGCCAAGATATTCAAGCCTTGCTCTAGCGTATTCTCCACGCTGATATCATCGGCAGCATCATCATAATCATAAAGTGCCAACACCGCTTGTTGTAAACGATTCATAATATTTTTACCCGGCATATGCAGAAATTTGGTTTCCAAAAAATCATCCGGCAATTCATAGTGATCCTTTAAAATCTTACAAAAATCTTGTAATTCCTCACGATTAGGCAAATAGCCAAACAGTAATAAAAAACAGGTTTCTTCATACCCACATACCTGATTTTTGCTAATATTCGCTATAATATCGCGAAGCTCGATACCACGATAATATAACTTCCCTTCATCATCTGTTTTTACTTCATCTACATATTTATAACCGACGACATCTGCAATGCGTGTCAGACCGACGCGAACCCCCGTACCATCATCATTACGCAATCCTTTTTTGACATTATATTTATGAAACAATTCATTAGGAATATCCGAATACTGTTTCGATTTTTGATAAAATGTGTGCAATGCATCAATCATAAGGCTCACCTCTCACTTTCAAGTTACTTTCAATATTACATCATATTTTTCATAAAATCAATGAAATATTTTCATGATTTATGATATAATGTTACCTGTATATGAGAAAGGAAGAGAATTTATGCCAACGATAACTGAGAAAATCATCAGCGCACATCTCATCGAGGGTGAGATGAAACGCGGCGAGCCAATCGCCATTCATATTGATCAGACATTAACACAGGACGCTACTGGCACTATGGCGTATCTGCAATTAGAAGCGATGGGCGTCGAGCAGGTAAAAACCGAATTGTCCATCAGCTATGTCGACCATAATACCTTACAAAGCGGTTTTGAAAATGCCGATGACCATAAGTATTTACAAACGGTCACTATGAAACACGGTATCCGCTTTTCACGTCCAGGAAATGGGATCTGTCATCAAGTTCATTTGGAACGCTTTGCCATTCCCGGCAAAACATTATTAGGAAGTGATTCTCATACTCCAACTGCCGGAGGTATGGGAGCTTTAGCTATCGGTGCCGGTGGTTTGGATGTAGCCTGTGCCATGGCGGGTAGAGCTTTCCATTTAAACATGCCACATATTATCAATGTGAAATTACATGGTGCCTTGACAAAAGGTGTTTCCAGTAAAGATATCATCTTAAAGGTCTTACAGCTGTTAAGTGTAAAAGGCGGGGTAGGCAGTGTCATTGAATACAGTGGAGATGGCGTTGCCTCTTTAAGCATTCCCCAACGTGCTACAATTACGAATATGGGAGCAGAATTAGGCGCAACAACCTCCGTTTTCCCAAGTGATGAAGTAACAAAAGACTTTTTAAAAAAGCAGCAACGTGAAGAAGATTGGGTAGAAATCGTTGCAGATGAAGATGCGGTATATGATAAAGTCATTGAAATTGATCTAACAACCTTAGAACCAATGATTGCCATGCCCCATTCTCCGGACAATGTCCTGCCTATTTCTGAAGTACTAGGCTTAAAGGTCGATCAAGTTGCCATCGGCAGCTGTACCAATTCCTCTTATCGCGATATGATGAGCGTTGCTAACATTCTACAAGGTAAGACCATTGATGAAAATGTCAGTCTGGTCATTTCACCGGGTTCTCGACAGGTATTAAACATGATTGCCCAAAATGGTGGTTTATCAGCCATGATCTCTGCCGGTGCTAGAATTTTAGAAAGTACTTGTGGCCCTTGTATCGGCATGGGACAATCTCCTATTACCAATGCTTTATCACTACGTACCTTTAACCGTAACTTCTATGGAAGAAGTGGAACACTTAGTGCTAAAGTATGCTTAGTTTCCCCTGAAACCGCAGCTGCAAGTGCTTTAGCCGGTTATATCGTAGATCCAAGAACGATTGATTACACGATACCAAACGATCCTGAAACCTTTGCCATTGATGATTCCATGGTCATTGTACCAGATGCACAGACTGCAGCAGAAACAGAAGTTATCCGCGGTCCAAATATCAAACCATTGCCTATCAACACACCGTTAGATGATGTTATTGATAAGAAGGTCATGATCAAGGTAGAAGATAATATCACAACAGATCATATTGCCCCAGCCGGCGCAAAGGTATTGCCATATCGTTCCAATATTGAAAAGATCAGTGAATTTATCTTTATGAATGTTAAAGCAAGCTTCCATGATGATTGTTTACAACATGGTGGTGGCTATATTGTAGCAGGCGCGAATTATGGACAAGGTTCTTCTCGTGAACATGCCGCATTAGCACCTATGTATCTAGGTATCAAAGCCGTCATTGCCAAAAGTTTTGCCCGTATCCATCGTGCCAATCTGATTAACTTTGGCATTCTTCCTTTGACCTTTGTGAATGAAAAAGATTATGATACCATTGATGAAATGGATGAATTAAAGATTGAACATCTATCAGATCTTCAAGTAGATGTGCCTTTACAGGTACAAAACATTACCAAAGGATACTGTTTTGAGGTAGCACATCATCTTACGGCATTAGATATTGAAACCATCAAGGCCGGTGGTACCTTAAATCTGATTCGTCAACATCAGTAAGGATAACGCTACAATCAAAAGAATACAGCTTCTTATTAAAAATGAAGCAACAAGTACATTGAAAAAAGCAATTCCTGTTTTGTTAAAGGAATTGCTTTTTTTGTGTCTATCAGCAAAAGACTTATTATTTATGTAACCTTATTTAGCTAAAGATGAAATTTCTCTATTTTAAACTTTTTTCTTTTTCCTAAACTTTTGTTCACTTTCAGGATCCTTCACAAACATCAAGAAAATCATTCCTAACACCATCATAGGAATCAATCCCAGAATTCCATAACGGGTTTCTCCTGTTATCATGATGATGATGGATACCGCGATAGGTCCTAAAATAGCCGAGAATTTCGAGAACACAGAGAAGAAACCAAAGAACTCATTGCTATCTGCCTTATCAGGAATCAGTTTCGCAAAATAGGAACGTGATACGGATTGAATACCTCCCTGAAACATACCCACCAATAAAGCCACTAACCAGATAAAGGATGGATTGCTTTGTATCATGGCACCACAGCCAACCACCCCGATATATCCAATGATGCCGGCATAGATCATTTTCTTGGAGCCAAAATTTCCTACCAATTTACCAAATAAGATGGAGAAAGGACAAGCGATGATATTGATAAAGATAACAACTACTAAACTCATCGTATCCGTAATTCCCATTTCGGTTGCTAAGGATACTGCCATTTTAATGACTGTATTCACACAGTCGATATAAAAGAAATAAGAGATACAGAAAAGGAAGATATTTTTATTTTTCTTAACATCCCGAAAGGTATGCCACAAATGAGCGAACGATTCTTTTATTACATGAGGAACCGGTTCATGATAGTTCTTTTGTTTGACATTTTTTAACATTGGACGTGAATAGATCCACCACCATAAAACTGCCAATCCCATCGTTATTCCACATGCCATGCGATAGGTTAAAGTAAAGGAACCAATCACCAAGTCACCCGTTACTTTATCACCAAACAATGTAACTGCCGCAAAAGGAATGACAAAAATCAAAAACGGTAACACCGAGCCGATATACCCCCAGGCATAGCCGGCTGCACTGACTTTATCCACACGTTCATCATCACAAACATCCACGATGAAAGCATCATAGAAGATAATGGAACCATTATACCCCAGCATGGCGATAACAAAAACAAGCAAAGCCATCTTGTAATCAATGAACGGCAAGGCTAAGGCAAAACCGCCAAAGATTCCCATATATAAGAAGAATTTAAACATTCGCATCTTTTTATCTTTATAATCTGCCATCGTACCTAAGACCGGCGATATCAATGCCAGAATAATCGCATAAATAGCATTTGCCCATCCAACATAGACACTGCTGTCACCCGGTGTAATCTTCGCTATCAATAAAGGGAAAATCACCGTACAGGTCGTTAATACTTGTGCTGAATTACCGACATCGTATAATATCCAGCTGGTTTCCTCTTTCGTAAAGCCTAATTTTGTTAAAATTTTTGTGAACATACTTTCTTTCCTCTCTTATCTTTTATAGGTTGGGTAATGTTTTCATTTCCGCATGGATATGTTTCCCCTCAATTTCAACGATAGCATAACCGGCACCATTCATCCCAAAACTAAGCGAGCCTGGATTGATCAGGGTAACACCTTCATATTCCACACAACACTGCTCATGCGTATGACCGAAAAACAGCGTATCACAGCCCTGCCGTTTTGTATAATCAGACAATTTTTCATATAGGCGCCGCATGCATTCTTCCATCATTTCTTCACCGCTGAGATGTTGCATATGTAAAAGCTCTTGTACGGTTTCTTCATCAAAACGATTTCCATGCATACATAGCACTTTCCGTTCTCCTAATGTAAAACGCAATTCCATGGGCAGACTGGTATGACGGTCATGATTGCCTCTGACAATATGAAACTGCTCTAGATACGACAAGGCAAAGCCCACATCTCCCATATGAAAATAGCCATCCATAAGAGGATATTGCAATATCAGATTACGAGTCTTTTCTAATTGTCCATGCGTATCACTTATCAGCAGGTATTTCATAACGTTTCCTCCTACCGAACTCTTCTTTTATTATAAACTGTTTTAGAGAAAGTTCCTATCCTAAATTGTTCGATTTACAAAGAATTTACAAAAAACAAAACGGTGATAGGTAAGAAAATCCGTATCCGATAAAGACGCATCCTGTATATTGATTGCACGGTCCATATCTGCGATTTTCACCTAGATATTCCAATTATTTCCTCACCTTATATTGATAGGAAAGTTTATGATTATCTACTTCCTATGATAAAATAAGACAAGCAAAAAAAGCTATCCAGATAGGACATATAATAAGAGGAGATGTAATCTTATTTCCGTTATAATGAATAGGAAAGGAGTCTACCCATGGATTGGAATACAAAATTACAAGATATTATAGATTATGTTGAAAACCATTTACAACGCGACCAAGAACCTATCAAGCAAGAGGAAATTGCCCAATTAGCTGGATGTTCCATAGGTTTTTTTCAAAAAGTATTTTCCTATATGTACGGTATTAGTTTTGCCGAATATGTTCGATCAAGAAAATTAACCTTAGCTGGCTATGATTTGAAAAGTACAAACTTAAGAGTCATCGATATAAGTTATCGCTATGGATACGATTCTCCTACTTCTTTTACAAAAGCTTTTCAGCAATTTCATGGAATTACACCGACACAAGCAAGAAACATTGATGCCCAATTACGTGTTATCCCTAAGATGCAGATAGCTTTGAAGCAACGCTATACTTGGTCAATAAAACAAAAACCGGGGTTTCGTCTGCTCGGTAAGAAGATGCACTATAGAAAAGGGGAACAATATACAAAAATTCCTGCTTTTTGGAGCGAATGTCAACGAGATGGAACGTTTTCTCAATTGATAACGATGGATCAAGGTACACCACAAGGCGTATTTGGTTTATATCCTTATGAGAATTTTAACTCCGATAGGCAAAACTATTCTCTCATGGTTATTTCAGATGACGCTCTGCCCAAAGGCTATTACGAAATATCCATACCCGCAACCACCTGGGCTATTTTTGATTGTCAAGGTCCTGTACCACAAGCCATGCAAAATGGTTGGAAATATTTACACGAAGAATGGATCATGAAATATCCATTTCAACACGCAGCCTGTCCAGAACTAGAATGGTACAGCAACGCTAATGCCTATGACAGTAATTATAGTAGTCAGATCTGGATTCCCATTATTCATAAACACTAGAAGGAGAAAAACATGAAAACCGCATTTCACATAGAAGAAAAACAAAGCATACGTGTCGTAGGCTATTTCCTGGAAACAACAAATCAAAAGGGCGAAGCAAGAAAAGCCATTCCTGCATTCTGGTCTGCCATTCAAAAAGATCATCTGGATAAGAATTTACTTGCGATGGCAAAGGATAGTACACAAGGTCTTTTCGGTATTCATATTTATCAAAGTGACCCTTATGATTCTCGTAAATTTACCTATATGATTGCTGTTGCAAGTGATCATGCTGTACAGGGGGATCTTTTTGCATATACCATTCCTGCAAGGACATGGGCAATCTTTCCCTGTACGAAAAAGACAATAGGAAAAACAGAAGCACAGGCAATTACAAAATGGCTGCCAAAGTCAAAATATAAACCTTTAAATAAAGGCTATATCACAGGAAGAATGAAAGCAGGAGCTCCAGATATAGAATATTATCATGCCGATGGCAACGTTGAGGTATGGATCGCCGTACAAGAAAAGAAAGGAGTGTAAATCTTATGAAAAAAAACATTGATTTCTCAGAATTTATGACAGCTGTATCGCAAGAAAACCATGCATTTATAGTAAATTTGCATCAAGAGCTTCTTCATCAGGGGTATAGGATACATATTAAAGAAGCCAGAAGTGGCTATGTCGCTGCTTATGTATTGCATAATAAGACAATTGCAAATTATATCTTCAGAAAAAAAGGGATGTTGATAAGGATTTATGGCGCTCATGTAAATGAATATGAAGCAGTTTTAGACACCTTGCCCTTGGAAATGCAGGAAGCCATTTCACATGCACCTGTTTGTAAACGTTTGCTTGATCCACATGCATGTAATCCGAAATGTTCTATGGGATACTCTTTTTTTATGAAGCATGCGTATCATCAGAAATGTCGCAACGGTGCTTTTATGTTTTTGCTTCACCCAGATTATCATCCATATATTCAATCGCTTGTATTACATGAAGCAGAGGCATATAGAAAGGAACTTATGTTGTCCCAGTGATAAGTATGTAATGCACAATTCTTTATTAGAATAGTGACAAGATGAATCATGACACATACAGACATAAAAAAACTTCAAACCTTACGTCTGAAGTAGTCTGTTCCATTGGTGCGGGCGACAGGACTTGAACCTGCACGCGCGAAGCACTAGATCCTAAGTCTAGCGTGTCTGCCAATTTCACCACGCCCGCATTGCTTAAATATGATAGCATATTTTTATTTGCTTGGCAAATACTTTTTTAGAAACTAGTTTTTTCTTGGATCGTATCATGTTCATTTTATCCTTCTATCACGTTATCTGATTATTTAATGGCTGTTATGAATGCCCACTGCAATTTCATCCTCTCTTTCATAGACAGGCTTCCCTTTTAATTGCTTTTTATAGTTCCAGCAAGCTATGGCATCCTGTAAACGGCCATTTTTATGATCAGCAAAATAAGCACGTATATACGCATTATACGCAAATTGCTCGCCAATCTTTGAATCCTGCGTTGACTTATCTTGTAAAAGCTGGTGATATGCTGCGATAGCATCGGCATAAGTCTTTCCCGCATGATGTTTCAACCATTTCTGAAAGGTAACACAAAAGGTAAATGACGATCCTATATGTTGTTTAAAAAAAGTCCGATGTTTCTCACTGCAAATAATATTAGGTTCAATAAGCGTCGTCAAATAAAGATCTTCGTGGATGGCTTTTTTTATTACCCGTTTGCTTGGCTGTAAACAACAACCAGTCTCTAAGAAATAAGCAATCCGTTTCGTCAATTCTTGTTTATTGCCTGATGTAGGAAGTCCAAGTTCCTTACAAAAAGCCACTAACTCCTCTTTTAAATAATAGTAGGAAGAAAAGGTTTCGGCATTCATAAATTTGCTGAGCTCAGGTTTTTCCATACGCCTATCTTATCCTTGTTTATCTAGGGCATTTGCTAGATCCTGCATATAAGTTTCCTGTTGTTTTTGTAGAAAGCCTTTTATAAATGGTTTCATATAAAATTTTTTCACCCTTACTTCTTCTGTAAATATCACTTGTGTCCCAGCATCTGTATCATAAAGACAACCTTCCCAAGAGCCACTCATATTCTTATTCTCAATAGAAAACGCATATACCCGATAAGGTTCTTTCTTAGTAATGGTAAAGGTGGTTGTGATACCATCCAAAGATCTTTCTTGAAACTTTTGATCATCCAAAACTTTTATTTCACTTATATCACTGCGCCAAGCATACGTGTCCAATGACGTCATCAAATTCCATACTTGTTGTATGGGATATGGAAATACTTTTTTTATTGTTGAAACAGTCATAATAAACATTCCTCCTTTATTTTCTTAAACGACGATTCGCCTTACCATAAATATCTGCATATGCAGACGTTGCACAATGTGATATACATATTTTAACAGTAAAAATCGCCATTTCAGCTTCTTTATTACCAGAAATTGTCCTTTGCTAACGTCAATCATCGTTCCCTGTTTGTTTAACCATCCACATATGAAAAGCGAATAGGTTATTTTATTGTATCATAATCACAAAGCAACACAATATAAAGTACAATATGCTTGTTGGTTTTTATCTTTTATCACACTACCTTTTTGATAGGATACCCTATTTTTTTAATTATGATATCACTGTAAGCTATCCGTACACATAAAAAATTGGTTATTATTTCATGTCTTAACTTATGCTTTATAAGTTTTCACATTCCATCGATAGACATCTTACCTATATATTATACAATGTCATATAGGACAACATCCTGTCATATTAACCATGATTTTATCAAAGGTTCATCATCCTATGAATTTTTTACTTTTTGTTTTGTTCATAGAAAAGATATAATATTTACATGATGATGACTTCGCAACATCTATACCATGAATGAGAAAACGAGGATGCGGCTATGACAACTGGCATAGCAGAATTAGATTAGATATGGCATTAAATAGTATGCATATGTATTTTTGAAGTGATTCGCAGCAATTAATATACACTTATTTTGCTAACAGTGAAGCCTTTTTGGGCATTAAAGCAGAATCAATTTAACAGGATATTGCCTCTTACAGTACAATGCCTGTTGACGCATTTGAAAAGCAGTTTCAAATTATTCTGATGACCGTGCCATAATGGATATAGCTTTTCGAATATTTATTGAAGCTATTCTGCTTCTTATGTAAATAAAGCTTTATATCCGGTGGAGAAATAAAAAGCTTTTATCGCTAATTTCATGCTTTTAAAGATACCCCATTAGTTACAACTTTTTGCGTTCTTTGCCAATTGGGTACGGATACTATCGCATTTATAAATGATATATACTAAAATTAACCATACACGAGGTAAAGGATATTTCATCTTATATATTCAGAAACTATTATAAAGAATTATGTGAAGAAAAATCATAAATAATAAACTTGCGATAGGTTTAGATATGACTGTTTCTGAATAGCTTGATATTCAAAAATGAACGTATCAGCATTTGATGGTGCATAGCAGTATATAAATTTTTAAATCATATATTTAAAATATTGTAACATTGTTATGAGTTATTTTATTGTAACAATGCTTTTTTGTGTCTAACTTGAAAAAGTTAATAGTAAATCAAGAGATCGTGAAGCAAATTTTAAATGACCGTTGACATTAGTACGGATTCGTACTAATATATAAAGGTACGAATCCGTACTATAAAAAGGAGGCTATTATGCAAATTCGAGAACAAATCAAATTAGTCAATATTGCTCTAAGTGGAACATTAGATTTATATAGGATATGGGCTAAAAAACATCAATTAAATTATAATGCTCTAGTCATCTTATATACTCTAAATGATTATAAAAAATGCACACAAAAACAAATCTGTGAATGGTGGGCTTTACCAAAACAGACTGTACATGGTATTTTATTGGACTTTGAAAAAAAAGGATATATCACTATTACAGCCAGTACTAAAAATAAAAGAGAAAGACTCATTGCATTTACTGAAAACGGTGAGATATTCGCTTCTTCTATTTTGAATAGATTATACCAAATGGAAGAAAACGCCATGCATAAGTTAGGAGAAGAAAAAAGAAAACAACTTATTGAGAGCAATACAAAATACTATGAATTACTAAAGGAGGAAATAGAAAATGGATAAAACATTGGCTAAAAATTTTAACTTTGCTTCATTACTATCATTTGCCATACCAAACGTAATTATGATGATAAGTCTATCCATGTACATTATCATAGATGGCATGTTTGTTTCTCGTTTGATTGGAACTACTGCATTATCAGCAGTTAATATGCTTTATCCTGCTATCTGTTGCGAAATGGCCATTGCCATTATGATTGCAACTGGAGGTAGTGCTATTGTTGCAAGAAAGATGGGCGAGGGAAAACAGAAAGAAGCACAAAATAATTTGAGTTTTCTTATCGTCGTCGAGTTATTAATAGGGATTTCTATTGCTATATTGGGAAATTTATTTACTTCAAATATCGTTTCATTTTTAGGTGCCAGTTCAACACAAGCTCCATTATCAATTACTTATGCAGAAATTATATTTACATTTGCACCAGCATTTTTTCTACAAACTGCTTTTCAGACCTTCTTTGTAACTGCTGGAAAACCATCATTAGGATTGGTTGTTACAATATTAGCAGGGATAACAAACATAGTACTGGATTACGTTTTTATGGCACCATTAAATATGGGAATTGCAGGTGCGGCAGCTGCAACAGGAATCGGCTACTGCATTCCTACTATTGTCGGTATACATTTTTTCTTGACTGCTAAGCATAATGCGCTGTATTTTGTCCGACCTAAATTTGATAGCAGAGTACTATTGCAGTCTTGTACAAACGGCTCATCAGAAATGATAACAAACTTAGCAAATGCAGCTACTACATTTTTATTTAACTATACTCTATTACAGTTTTACGGAGAAAATGGTGTTGCCTCTATAACGATTATTTTATATTTTCAATATATTTTTACAGCGCTCTATTTTGGCTACGCTAATGGTATCGCACCAATTCTGAGTTATAAGTTTGGAAATGATGATAAAATGCAATTGAAATGTATCTTTAAAAACAGTATCTTGTTTCTAATCATTAGTTCAATAGTAGCAAACATATTAATGCATATATTCTTGACAAGAGCATTAACTATTTTCACTGTTGCAAATAGTGATGTTTATAACATAACATTGCATGGGTTCAATATTTACTCTCTAGCATTTACTATTATGGGATTAGGTATTTTCTCATCTTCTATGTTTACAGCTTTTTCTGATGGTAAAACATCGGCGATTATATCATTTTCCAGAACATTTATTTTCATCATAGGTGCTATTCTTATTCTCCCAAAGATATTTGGCGAGATTGGTGTTTGGATAGCTGTTCCAATAGCAGAGATATTAGGATTCATCATAGCTCTTTTTTATCTAGTTATGAATAGAAAAAAGTTTTCTTATATTTAAAAGATCTTAAATTGAAAAAATTGTTTTAATCGTTGTTATAGTTCTTATCAATTCCCCTCAGTAATAAGATAAATGGGGCAGCCATGATTATGGCGGTGATACTGTTCACAATGATGAAGATTTTATGACTTCATGTAGCTTTAAAATTTCGGACAATGAGAGCGTTAAACTAGTAGACTACTAGATAGCTGATAGAATATGATGATTATCTTATGAGCTGTGCTCACCCGTCAATTTATAAAATTAAGTATTAACGTCATCATTTTTACACATGAGTATATCGTTTCTCAGTTTATTGAAAGCAGAAGTGAAAACTTCTTATTTTCTGCTCATACCTTTGATGACAAAATACCCCTTTAGATTTCTCAATCCCCCTAAAATCATACAAATGAATTTTCAGCATGGTAAATAAATATTAAATATAAATGAACAGAGACAGTGATATGAATTTAATTTTTCTATTTGAAAAGAAAGTATTAAAATCATGAATAATCCATGTACTCAATGATATAAACTTCCTTATACTTGTTCCAATATTAGATATAAATGGTAATACATTGACTTATTTTATTCAGTTTTTGCAATCATAAAGTTTTCCGGTAGCTCTTCATCTTCCTGTAACACACCTTCATCGCATAGGATAACGTCAAAACGACTAAAGTCAGTAAAACTGCAAAAACCTTTGATTTTAGTTTTACTGGAATCAATAAGCAAATAAGATTGTTGAGCAAGCTGCATGGCTTGCTTTTTTACTGCCAGTGTATCCATTTCTGCTGTATAAACCTTATGACGCAATAAGTCAATACCGGCACAGCCAATAAACGCAAAATCAAAGTTAAAGCGTTGCAAAGTTTCTAACGCTATGGGGCCCACTGCCATCTTATATTCCGGTATTAGTCTACCGCCTATTGCGAATAATTCAGCCACATCACTGTCAAAATGCTCTTGAATCAAGGTACTATGAGTAACGATTTTAATCTTTTTCGTTTGCAAATATGAAAGCATTGGAAAAATACTGGTACCTCCATCCAAAAAAACACAATCCCCATCCTTGATGAATTCTGCTGCTTGCTTACAAACGCGGTTTTTTTGTTCAAAATGCAGCTGTAAGCGATCGAGCATACGGCTTTCATCATTCTTTGACAGGATATCCGTTTTCGGATTTTTTTTGGCTCCGCCATGTATTCGTATCAATAAGCCTTGCTTTTCCATTTCTTCTAAATCTCGACGTATCGTCACCTCACTCACAGCTAATTCCTGTGACAGATGCCGAACATTCACACACCCTTTGGCATTGAGCTTAGTCAGGATGTAATCATTTCTTTCATGTGCCAGCATGTACTTCACCTCAATATCTTGTTTCATTATACTATAAATTTGTTCTTTTGCGTATCCAACGCGAAGAAATAACACACAATGGATAAAAATAAAAGGAAAGTCTTACGCGTTCATCCATCTGATTTTAGCAAGACTTTCCTAGATTGCTAACAAGTTATTTGATTTTC
Organism: Eubacterium sp. 3_1_31; assembly: GCF_964249515.1. Taxonomy (NCBI): domain Bacteria; kingdom Bacillati; phylum Bacillota; class Clostridia; order Eubacteriales; family Eubacteriaceae; genus Eubacterium; species Eubacterium sp. 3_1_31. Next base: position 59,251 of record NZ_CAXUBY010000009.1, on the reverse strand, counting down.
CGTGCGAGCAATAATGGCTTCTTGTGCTTGTGGCATCAAAGAGATGAATTGTGCACAATATCCGGCTACACGTACGATTAAATCGCTATGCTTTTGCGGATGTTTCTGCGCATCACGCAAGGTTTGGCTGTCAATGACATTAAACTGATTATGATAAATGCCTTTGCGTGCAGATACATACAGAAAGTCAACAAACTTCTTTAAATTTTCATCTCCCTGCAATGCCGCAGGTGCAAAACGCATATTTAACAATTGCCCGGCAGCCACCATATGATTTGGCAATTTTGCTACCGAATTAATAACCGCAGTAGGTCCTTGGGTATCACTTCCCTGTGTTGGTGAACACCCTTCATTTAAAGGAGTCCCGGCATAACGCCCATCCGGAGTTGCCCCTACCACAAACCCATTTGGTACATAAGAGGTGATATTACTAGTAGACATCGTATAACAGCTTACCTTTGGCCCTTTTCCTTTACGCAGCGTTTCATAATCAGACAATAAAGCAAGATAAGAATAGAAAACATCCGCTACGATCTTATCAACCTCATCCTGATCATTGCCAAATTTAGCAGCCTTTTTAACAAGCTTATGAATCTTACGACTTGCTTCTGTTTGCCAATTATCATGCATGGCGGCAAGTAATTCTTTCATGGTAAATCGTTTATCTTCAAAGACCAACTTTTTTATTGCATAAAGTGAATTTCCAACGACACTGGGTCCAATATTAGATTGTGATATCACATCATAGCGGCATCCGCCTTCTTTTAAAGTCTTCCCTAATTTTAAGGAATCTTGAATCAGACAGCTAGCAAAAGGATCGGCATCATAAACAGCTAATGAAGCATCACAGATAGCATCACATTGTACACTGATGTCGGAATAAAACTTTAAATAGGTCTTCCAAGCCTGCCACAGCTCTTCATAATTTTGGAAATCGACAAAGGCTTCCTCACTTGCTGTATATGGCAACATACGGATACCACTTGCTGGATCATAGCCATTGTGCAACATGATTTCTAACACTTTTCCCCAGTTAACATAGGTCATGCCCGTAGCTCGATGGCCATATTTACCAGGTACACCGGTTTCCACGCAACCAATCGGACAATAATCCAAGGCATCTTCTTTAGGAATGCCCAAAGAAAGCAGACCGGCCACTGCTGTTTCATCATGAAACATACTCGGCATGCCACAGCCGGTGCGAATAAGCTTAGCGCATGCCTCAACAAAAGAACGTGGAGAATCCTTATGGTAACGTGCCGAAAAATTAGGTTCTGCCAGAGAGCATAAATGCATCGCCTCGATACATAAATAGGATAATGTGTTTGTGCCATCTTTTCCATTCGGCATAAGACCACCCACAACCAGATTGGAATAGAGTGGATATCCTTGTGAAAACCGTGTATGGCCATATGGACGTACCTTATTACAAGAGGAATTCATAAGAAACATATGCGTGATGATTTCTAATGCATTTTCCTTTGTTAAGATTCCTTTCTTTATATCCTGCTCATATAAGTCCAGCATATATTGATCAAAACGTCCATAACAGAAAGAATGTCCATTGCTCTCGATCATTTGCCAGATATGAATCAGATAGACGATTTCACAACCTTCATGAAAACTACGTGCTCCCTGTTCTAACATGGTTGCGGCCATATCACTTAATTCTCGATATTCCATCTGTTTCGCAATATCTTTACATGTTTTGGCCTTTTCCTTAAAATAGATCGCAAATCGCTTACAGTATTGCAAAGCTGCCTCTAAAACTAGAATGACTGCCTCATAGTAAGCTTTTGAAGAAGCACTGATGTCATCTTTTTGCAATGCTGTTTGTGCCTGTTGAATGAAATAGCGAAAACCATAACGTAAAACCATGGCATGATCAGGTACGATATGTCCATCCCCACTCATGGAGATACCACCACGATGCAATACTCCCTGTTTCTCTGCCAAACGGATATCATCACTTATATGACGGTTTACTTCATCTTCATGGGTATGGGACAACCAAAAAGGCGCGATGTCTTTGATGTCCTGCTTTACCTGTTCACTGATGGTAAATACATCACCATCGCGCTGAGCAAAGCTGTCTAATTCATCTAACACCCACTGTATGGAATATTCAGGATAAATCGGAGCGGCAAAATTGCACGATGCCATATTTCCAAAGATCAAAGAATCCTCTTCTGCATAAATACTCATATGTGTAAGGGTATAAGCAAATGCCTGCGCTTTGCGCAAAATATAAGGTTCTCCTTCATTGTTCTGAAATACTTGTGTATACAGTTTTGCCCGCTCACTGCAAATGGAAGCCTTACGTTTTTCCATCTTATTGCGCAAACGCTTTATACGTGCTCGATCAAAACGTTGTTCCTGTAGTGGCTCTATCAGCCAATCTTCCTTCATTGCTCTCACCTTCTTTAATAATTATAACATCCATATACGAAAGACAGAAAGCACAACACTCTCTGTCTATCATTTTCTTATTTTTTATCCAATCCTAAAACTACCGGTACAGAACGATAGCCCACGCCCATACGATCAATGCCCATATCAATGAGTTGTAAGAAGTGTTCTCTTGTACGAATACAGCCACTTCCCTTCACCTTACATTTTCCATTAACTTCTTCCATCATGACTTTAATGATTTCACAAGTTGCCCCATGTGCCTCATATCCAGTTAAAAAACCGGTACTCGTTTTTACAAAATCAACACCTGCTTCTATGCAGCATTTACAAGTCTTTCTAACCTGTTCTTCATTTAAAGCATCGGTTTCAAAAATGACTTTTAATGCTCTTCCATAGGAATGTGCTAATTCGGCACATGCTTTTAAATCCGCTGTAACAGCATCATATTTTCCACTGCGAATATGCCCGAAATTAGCGACAACATCAATTTCCTTTACGGTGTCATATCGAGCAACAATTTCAATTTGTTTTAATTTAGATTCAGTAGAACTTGTGCCAAAAGGAAAATCACATACAGGACAAAGCATCGTATCGCTGCCCTTTACGATAGGTTCACATAAATCCATATATCCCGGGTTGATGCAGATGGTTGCACAGCCAAGTTCCACACCATCTTTTGTCAGAGCGATGATTTCTTCTTCCGTAAACTCTGGTTTCAATACCGAATAATCAATATAGGCTGCTAATTCTTTTACTGTCATTTCATTTGCTTTTTTGTTTGGTTTCATATGTTATTTCTAGAGAATCGTACATTCTCCTTCCTCCTTACTTGTATAATAGAACATTTCCAATCATTTGTAAAGCACTTTTTGTTGTTTTATTTACGTTTTTATGTTCGATTGCTTTCGTTTTTAGCATTTCTTGATATTTTCCCTTACCCTCTTCATCAGCCTCTTTCTTTTCTATTCCACATAAGATACATGTTATTCACAAAATTGTCATAAATTTATGATTAAATACACGAGAAAAAACAATATGGTGTATAATAAGGATAATAAACGCTTGTTCACCTAGGAGGTAGGACATTATGAAAAACATAAAAAAATTAGGGGCAATCCTATTGAGTACCTTATTCCTAATGAGTAGCTGTAGCTCTAACAGCAATCACGGTTTATCTGCTGATCAGCCTGTCACTTTACGTTTATGGCACTATTACAGCGGTTCACAAAAAGAAGCTTTCGATGATCTTGTTGAAGAATTTAATACAACCGTCGGAAAAGAAAAAGGCATTATTGTGGATGCTATCGGAAAAGGAAGCATCAGCAATATCGCAAATGATGTGAATAAGTTATTAAAAAATAAGGAGGAGACGGAAAAACTGCCTAACATGTTTGCCGCCTATCAGGATACCGCACAGATGGCTATGAATGAACATAAATTGGTATCTATGGAAACTTACCTTAGCGAAAAAGAAATTCACACATATGTAGATGGATTTTTAAAAGATGGTCGCTATGTTGGCAGCGATGAAACCATGCTGTTTCCAATCGCTAAGGCCAGTGAGGTCATGATTATCAATAAAGAAGAATGGGATCGTTTTGCTAGCGCCACTCATGTGAGTAAGGCGGATCTTTCCACATGGGAAGGCTTAGCTAAAACAGCGGAATTGTATTATGAGTATAGCAATGGCAAAGCCTTTTTTGCCCGTGATGCTTTGGCAAATTATCTCATTTGTGGGGCACATCAGCTACAAGATGATATCTTTCAAGAAAAGGATGGGAAAGTAGCTTTTGCCATCAGTGATAAAACATTGCGTCGTCTCTGGGATAATTATTACATTCCTTTTATAAAAGGATACTATGTAAAAAACGGACGTTTTGCCAGTGATGATATTAAAACAAAAGATGTGATTGCTACCGTTTCTTCAACGGCTGGAGGAACCTTTTATCCCAACGAAGTCATTGATGAACATGGGGATAAACAAAAAGTGAGTTATCTGGTATTGCCAACACCACATTTTGAAAATGCCCAAAATGCGGTCATATCGCAAGGTGGTGGCATAGCCATAACAAAAGCAGATGAAACAAGCGAATATGCCTGCATCGTCTTCTTACAATGGTTTACGGAAACAAAGCGTAATATTACATTTTCTGCAGCATCCAGTTATCTGCCTGTTAAAAAAGAGGCAAACACCTATCAAACATGGGAAACGACCTTGAAGAAACATAATATGAACCCTAACAACTTATTAAAGGATATTGTTAAGACAACGATGGATGAGGTCAATGATCAAAAACTGTATGCAGCAAATTCCTTTGATGGTTCTTATGAAGCACGCAGCTATTTGGAAAAAGCTGCTAATATGAAAGCCATTGAAGATCAAAAAGCTATTCAGAAAGCAATACAAGCAGGTAAGAGCCAAGAAGAAGCCATGGCTTATTATCTATCAGATGAAAACTTTGCCAAATGGGTACAGCAATGCCGTAAAGATATGGAAGCTCTATTACAAGGGGATAAGGCACAATGAAGCAACGGCATGTGCATTCATTATTTCAACGCCTGTTATTAACTCTGATCATTTTGGTCTTGCTCATATCCTCGATTTTCTTTATCTCCCTTCTTAACAGCAGTGCCTTGCAAGATTTAAAGGCCAGCAGTTTTAACCTGTTTGATCAGCGTGTCATGTATCGCAGTGACGCCATTCAAAAAAACTTAAATGAACGCTGTTTAGATACAGATGATGTAGCCATGATCATCTCTGCTACACATCCACTTTATGAGCATAGAAAAACATTAACATCGCCTTACTTAAATGAAGATATTTTAAATCGGCTGCATAGCTTAACCAAAACCAAAAAAATCAACGGCATTTACCTTATTTTAGACAAAGAGGTTTTTCACAGTAAAGAATATCCAGCCTTTTATCTGCAAGATGCTTCCCCCGAAGAATCTTTCAATGATAAAACAGATATTACGGCCAAGTATGGTGATGCTGCCTTATTAAAACAAAATGACTTTATCTTAGATCAGAATTGGAAACCCTCCCTTACGATGAAGGAAGACGAGGATACATTCGATTTTTACTTTAAGCCAAAAAAAGCTGCGGAAGAAAACCCTCAGCTGAACATGTTGAACTGTGGCTATTGGAGCACTAGTTCACATATGGCTGACTCCCCTACTCCCTTCCTTAGTTACAACATTCCTTTATTCAATCAGGATCATCAGGTTTATGGTGTACTGGGTATCGACCTTTCCGTTGAGTATCTAAAGAACTATCTGCCCTATGAAGAATTAAATGATCATAGTAAAAAAGCCTTCCTTTTGGCCAATCGAGAAAGCGATGATGCCTATCATATCATCCTATCGAATGGACCAGCCTACAGTGCTTATTTGAAATACGATACATCCATCGTATTAACGGATGCCCCTTATGGGAAACGCATCAGTGCTCCGGCACTCAGTGATGATACCCTTGCTTGTGCTCATCAGCTAAAGCTTTATTCATCCTTTAGCCCATTTCAAGATACCCTTTGGTATTTAATCGGTGTTGGTTCTGAAGATGAAATCTTTTATTCAACAAAACAAATTCATCAGCTTTTGCTATATGCCTGTATCACCGCTTTAATCATTGCGACACTGGTAGCTTTATATGGCAGTATGCTGTTTACGAAACCGATTCGCGCTTTAGCCACAAGACTTCGGCAAACACCGGTAACAACCAATAAGATTGAACTGCCGAAAACCCATATCAAGGAAATTGATGAATTAAGTGCTTCCATTGAAGATCTAAGTTATCATTTGCATGGTGCAGAAACTCGCTTATCCTATGTCCTACACACAATCGATATCCCAATTGGAGCTATTGAGATATATAATGAACGTAAAGTTTTCTGTACAGAAAAAGTAGGAACATTGTTGGGATTTCGTGATCCTTCAAAAATGGAATACACGTTTAAAGCTTTCATGGAAGAAATACAGCTTTTATGTTTAAAAAATCATCTCTAGTGAAAAACAGATAAATACAGAACATAGGACCAGTGACATCTATCTGATACATGTTACAAATTCCGCAGAACAAACATGTTGGCTGCGTTTCCTCATCAATCGTGTCGAAGGAAATCGTGTGATTGTCGTCAGCGATGTGACTTTGGAAATACAAGAAAAAGAACATCTGATGTATGAACGTGATCATGATGTGCTGACCCAACTATTGAATCGCAGAGCTTTCCGTGTCCATTGTGAAGCAATACTGAAACAAGCTGATTTGAAAACCTGCGCCATGGTATTATGGGATCTTGACAATTTAAAACTTGTTAATGATACCTACGGTCATGATGCCGGTGACCATTTGATTTGTGCACTTGCAGATGTACTACAAAAGGAACGCGGACCTAACTGTATCGCAGCTCGTATGGCTGGTGATGAATTCCTCTTATTCTATCACCATTTTGAAAATGAAGAAGCCATTTTGAAACATATCCGTCATATTCATGAAGTTGTTAATGAAACGGAAATGCATTTCGGCAATGACGATATTACCCGTGTAAAAGTATCTGCCGGCATTTCTTGGATGCCAAAAGATGCTATGGATTTTGATACCTTGATAAAACATGCAGATTTTGCAATGTATGAGGTAAAAAACACACAAAAAGGAAATATCCGTACCTTTAGTGAAGAACATTATCTTCACAACAACTTAATATTTGATGGCCGTCAGGAACTGATGAATATCTTAGAAGAGCAACGTGTCAGCTATGCTTTCCAGCCAATTGTTGATGCCAAAACTGGTGCTGTACTAGGTTTTGAAGCCCTTATGCGTCCTAATAGTGATATTCTAAAAACACCATCCGATGTCATGCAAGTCGCCAAAACACAAAAACAATTGCACCGTGTGGAGTATATGACCTGGACACAATCTTTATCCCATTTCAGTCAACAGGTAGCGATTGATAAACAATGGAAATTATTCATTAATAGTATCCCTAGTATACCGATGCTTGACGAAATTAAACAATACCTAGAAGAACACTATCATGAATATCTTTCCAAAATTGTTATTGAATTATTGGAAAGCGAAGAAATCGAACATTCCTATATGCTAAGCAAACAAGACTTCTGTCGCCGCTGGCATGCCCAAACAGCTTTAGATGACTTTGGCAGTGGCTATAGCAGTGATCACCGCTTATTCAACGCACAAGCAGACTATGTCAAGATCGATATGGAATTCATTACAAATATCGCCCACGATAAAGGACGCCAAATGCTTGTAAAAAGCGTTGTCAGCTTTGCTCACAGCCATGATATCAAGGTAATTGCAGAAGGCGTTGAAACACATGAGGATCTGGTATATCTGATACAGCACGATATCGATTATCTTCAAGGATATTATATTGCAAAACCTGCTTATGCTATTAAAGATATTGAAGAAAGCAAACAGCAAGAAATCCGCGCTATTTATAAAGAGATATAGAAGAATCGAAAAGCGATTCTTCTTTTCTTATGTCTTCCTCAAGATGCCCTATGATGGCGTAAAGGAAAATCCTATGCAAACAAACTTTGACATAATTTCACAAAATCTTTTTAGCACTCTAGTGTTGACAGTGCTAAAACAAGTGCTATAATATAAGCGAAGATAAGGTAAGACCTTATCGGGTAGTGTTTCATAAATATGAAAACAAAAAAAGAGGCGATGTATATGAAACGGCTGCCAGGATTATTCAATGACTCATTCGATGAAGTGTTTAAAGATCCTTTCTTTTCTCGCAATATGGAGTATATGAAAACCGATATTCGTGAGAAAGATAACACCTATATCTTGGAAGTAGAACTTCCTGGATATCAAAAAGAAGATATTCATATGGAATTACAAAATGGATATCTCAGCATTCAAGCTGCCCATCATCAGGTAAAGGAAGATAAAGATGATAAGGGTAATCTGATTCGTCAGGAACGCTATAGCGGGACATGCAAGAGAAGCTTTTATGTCGGTGATAACCTGATGGAAAGTGATATCCATGCCAGCTTCCAAAACGGTGAATTAACAATTACATTCCCTAAGGAGGCTCCTGAAAAGGTCGAAGAATCACGTTTCATCCCAATTGAGTAACGTATAAAAAAGGAAGGTGTATCGTATGATGAAATTATTACCAGGTTTATTTAGTGATGCATTTGATGACATGTTTTATGATCGCAGTAATATGAAAACCGATATCCGCATGAAGGATGGCAATTATGTATTGGATATGGAATTGCCTGGATATCAGAAAGAAAACATTCAGATGGAACTTAAGGAAGGCTATTTAACCATCCATGCATCCCGCAATACAACAAATGAAGAAAAGGATGCCAAAGGCAATCTGATTCGCCAGGAACGTTTCTCAGGCTCTTGTTCAAGAAGTTTCTATGTCGGCGAAGGCATTACGCAGGAGGATATTAAAGCAAGCTTTGATAACGGAGAGTTGCATGTGCTGATTCCGAAAGAAGCGCCTAAGAAGGTCGAAGAAAAACGTTTCATTCCAATTGATTAACTATGCTAAACAGGGTATTGAAAACCCTGTTTTCTTTTTATCAATGAACAAATTGATAGAAATATATGCTATACTAATACCATGAGGTGAAAAATTTTTATGAAATCATGGACAAAGGATGCAGTGTTTTATCATATCTATCCACTAGGTTTTTGTGGATGTGAGCAGTTCCATCAAGAGCAACAAACAAGTCGTATTTTAAAAATTAAAGAATGGATTCCCCATTTACAAAAAATGCATATCAATGCCTTATATTTAGGGCCTGTATTTGAAAGTTATGAACATGGTTATGATACAAGTGATTATCGCAAAGTAGACAATCGGTTAGGCAGCAATGCTGATTTTCGGGAAGTTTGTGATGCTTTGCATAAAGCCGGCATTCGCATCGTATTAGATGGCGTTTTCAATCATGTAGGGCGTTATTTTTGGGCATTTCGTGATGTTATGGAAAAGCGTGAACAATCCCCTTACTGCAATTGGTTCCATAATCTAAACTTTCAATGGGATAACCCCATGCATGATGGATTTACCTATGATACATGGGAAGGACATTACAATTTAGTTAAATTGAATTTACAAAATGAAGAAGTTGTTCAGTATTTATTAGAAAGTATTGCGATGTGGATGGATGATTTCCACATTGATGGTTTGCGCTTAGATGCTGCAGATTGTATTGACCCTGCCTTCTTTCGACGCTTAAAACAATTTTGTGAAGAACATAATCCTGATTTTTGGTTAATGGGTGAGATTATCCATGGTGATTATAACCGTTGGGCAAATCCGGATATGTTAGATTCAGTAACCAACTATGAATGTTATAAAGGTTTGTATTCTTCACACAACGAAAAGAATTATTTTGAAATTGCTTATTCCTTAAACCGTCAGTTTGGTGGTAATGGAGGTATTTATAAGGATCTAGTTCTATATGATTTTGTGGATAATCATGATGTAAATCGTTTAGCTAGTACGGTAAAGGAAGAACGTGATCTGGCAAATATTTATACCATGTTATATGCAATGCCGGGGATTCCATCAATTTATTATGGTAGTGAATATGGCATCAAAGGCACAAAACATGATGGCAGTGATGCCGATATCCGCCCTTGTTTAACTTTGACAGAGCTTGCGACAGAAAATACGGCATTATTTTCTCATATCTGCAAACTGGGAAAAGCTTATGACGCTTTACCGGCCTTAAAGCATGGCGATTATCAGCAAGTTATCGTACGCAATCAACAGTTTGTCTTCGCTCGTAAAACGACTGAACAATGCGTATATGCAATTTTCAATGTCAGTGATGAAAGTGCTGATATTGATTTTCCAGTACAATCTGCACATTTATATGACATGTTAAATGAAAAAGCCTACAATTGCTTGGAACATCATTTTATCATTTCGATGCCTGCTAAAAGCTCCATGCTGCTGGTGGAGAAGGAAGATGTAGCAGCTGTTTCTTCAACACCAAGTGATAAAGCAGTAACCTTGCACAACACAGAAACACAAAATGAAACTACGACGAAAAAGAATGCATCAGTGCAGGACGCAACAGCTGTACCAAAAGCTCCGCTTCCAAAAGCAGATGGTTATCCAGAAGAAGATGCTTCACAGCTTGCCATAACAACACCTTCTATTCCTCTTGGCGTTTATCAACACTACAAAGGAAAACGTTATGCTTTATTATATATTGCAAAACATTCAGAAAATGAAGAAGCTTACGCGGTTTATCGACAGCTGTATGGCGATGGTAAGGTATGGGTAAGACCATTGCGTATGTTTGTTGAAGAGATTGAAGTTGATGGTGAGAAAACACCTCGTTTTACGTATCTTAAACCCTAGTAAAAAAAAGTCCAAGCGGACTTTTTTTTATACATTATCATTTTTCATACTTTATCATATTAAATTATGCAAGATAGATGCCATACAATAACTTCTTATGACAAACCTTTGTCCATCTACCAAATACTCTAGATGATAGCTTTTTTAAATTCTGGATTATTTCATAATGACTTATTTACCATGTGCTGCAATAAGCTGCAAGGTTGTTTGAATACAAACATCCTCTTTCGTGCTGACTTCATTAACGGTCGTTGACTTAACGTGCACATCCGGCTGTGTCTTGATCTCATCGTTGATATTTCCATCTTCATCTACACCTAAGCATATAGCCATACGTATCACTATGCCGCTGTTAGGCAATGCAAATAATACAGGATCACTTCCAATACCATCTCCGCCACTCACTCCTCCAACAATCGTTGCTGCTTTGCTTTGTTTTAGAAAGTTAGCCAGCATTTCACTAGAAGAGTACACATTTTCATCAATCAACAGATAGATTGGTTTCTTAAAACGAATGCTATCTTTCGCTGGTACCACCTTCATATCACCTACAATGCCATGTGAGAATTGAGAAAATTCTGATTTTGGGAAGCGGATGTTTGGAAGTTTCATATCCGTAATACGTTCTCCTTCAATCATGTTGGCATATTCCCCATCTTTCAAGAAGACATAAGAAGTTACCGTGATTGTTTTATCCACGATCTTTGGCAATAACATTTCAGACCAATATAGCGAGTTCCCTCCACCATTGCCCCGGATATCCAAGATCAATGCCTTTGCGGATTGATTTGCTTTTAAAAAGGAGGCGAGCATTTCTTCATCTTTTTTACTCGTTTCCAGAGATAACATTTTAGGAATGCGGATATACATAACCTGTCCATCTAATAGAAGTGCTTTTGCATTTACCGTAACATTCTCATCCGTTGCTGCATTTGGTAAAACATAATCACAGAACTGCTTCTCATCAAAGCCATAGTGTTCATAAACAGCTTTTGTTTTCAACTTTTTTATCATCTGATAACGATAATCCCTAGGTTGTTTCGCAAAACTTTGTTCATATAGTTTCATGGTATACATCAGCGATTGTGTATCTTGTATGTGCTGTGTATGACCATTGTGTAATTTTTCCAATACACCATCAATAATATTCTCAAAATCATTCATAGATGTACAACTTTCCACCTTATCACGTGCTGCTTTTTTTGCCTTCTCCCATTGCAAATTAGACAAACGTTCACTCATTTCTAAAAATGGATAATTTTCTTCAATGGTTTTGATGAAATAATCAAAATCCTTCAGATATTTTTGTTCGTTAGTACGGGAACAACTGCTTATGAATAGTACCAAAAGTAGTGATATCATCATGATTTTACGCATACACTTCTATCCCCTTTCAACCTGTTTTTCTTTTATCTTCATAAGTACTTTATTTTTAAGCTCTCTGATACATTCATAGGATAATGGCATAGCTGCCTTAATCTCTTCGACAAAGGAAGTTGGGAAATAGGCTGCCGTTTGTAAAACTGACAACAACATCATTTCGCGGCAATTTTTGATAATAAAGCGGCAAACTTGCTCATCCTGAATGTGTGTGAAAACGACCTTTTCAAGGAAAACCCATAGTTTTTCCAATAAGGCTTTGCGTTCTGCCTTATTACATATAGTAGCTAAGGTATGATGGTGATGCTGATCATCTTCTACAACATCTTGTAAATCATCTGCTACCTGTAAAGTAAAGCCAAACAGCATACAAAACTCCTGTTGCACATCACTTAAATGCCCATCGATTAAATAACCATCCGCTAAGACGCTAGTACCACCTTTCCAAATGGAAATTTCAAGTACGTCCTTCTCAGGTATCGTTTGCTGTTGACGCAAAGATTGTTGCTGTCCCTCTTGGATCAAATATAGGCTTTGATACACATCTTGATAACTTGATGGTGCATACTGATGTTCTATTTTTTCCACCAATTGATGCATCTTATTGGCATACGGATGTGCAAAAGCTTCTGTATGATGATGCAGTCGCCGCATGAACCAGTGATTAAAAGCCTTCTTTTCTTCCTTATCCATAAGGGTATCGTCTAACACATTATCAGAATATGGATACAGCATACTATAACCAAACATGGCTTGATGATATTGTATGGGTTTTTGAAAAGCAACTTCTAACATCCAAATGATCCACATATTGCGTAGTGCCTGAAATACCTCTTCAGCGTGAAGATTTTCATCAAAAGCTTTCGCATCATCAATAAATTTTTGGGTGCAAGTTTCAAATTGCTGCTGATCTTGTTTAGACATCCAAGAGATATCAAGGAATGCAGGAAGCAATGCTTTAATTTCCTGCACATCCTCTGTCATATGACTAAGCTGTTCCTGTAGTTTTGCTTCATTATGTTTTCTTTCCGTTTCATCATATGGTGGAAAAGAAAGTGGCTTTCCAGAAGTTTGCTTCCAAAACAACTTTGTGCTTTCGCATAGTGTCTGAATATCACGCATGATCAAAAGCGATTTCCACACTGCCAGCCTGGCAGTCAATATCTAGTTGATTTTTCGCATCATTACGTACACTGATTTCATTCGATAATCCACTATAGTCTTGCTCTCCAAGTTCAACAGAGCCCACTTCATTTTTTATCTGATACCCATACTGATTCTCTTTATCTTGTAAGTACAGATTTACACTACCGGCCTGACAATCAATTTTCGTTTTACCGCGTAAATCACCGGAAACATCAATACTTCCTGCCTGTACATCAAATTCGCTGTGCTCACTCACCATTTCTTTCATATCTATGCTGCCCGCCTGCGCTGACAGTTCCATTTTACGTGAAACTTGTACCTTTTGCATTTCTACTTCTGTAGCGTCACCATCTACTATCAGATCTTTTAAACGCAGACCTTGAACCGTTAAATGACCTGTGGAAGCATCAATTTCTAACTTTTTCAATAAGTCCTCTTTTTTCAATGTGATATCCAAACGTGCTTTATGTAGAAAATGTTTATTTTTCACATCTACTTTCATGGTATTTGTACTCCTAGAAACACTAACCTGATTTTCATAAATATTGGAAAAACGCAAGCTGTTGTTATCACCCACACGTATCGTTGTGTTCACGGCTGCTACGTTTAATTCTAACTTGTCTACATCATCAAAAGTTTGTGAGAATGTTTTCGTTTTTGAAATGTCTTCAGCGACCTCTTCAAGGTGAATACCAAAGCTACCATGAAAGGGCCACCAAGGAGCTGTTTGGTTATCAACTCGTAAATAGGCAATATCCCCATTTTGCACAATTCCCATGCCAATGCAGAAAGCACCGATGATGACACAAATTATGGAAATGATTAAAGTTACTTTTATCCCATTATGCTTTTTCATAATGCTTTCCCTCCTTTGCTTTGTGATAAAGGTTTGTTACAAGTCGCATGAATGCCGGCAACAAAGTACGAATCAACCAGATAAATAATAAGAGCAGCAAGATTCCCAATCCGATACATAACAAACCTCCGCCAATGGCAATCAATGCATTGCCTGGTGTTTCTAAATGATAAAATCCATTAACAAGTAAGGGAAAGCCTGTAAATGCAATCGCTCCTACGGATGCAAGACCGGCGATAGCAAAGGCTCCTATTGTTATAAATAGAGCAAATATCACTGCAACCAATGCCAACAGCAAAGGCAATGCGATGGGTAATGCACAGATACCAAGAATAATTGCAATAATGCTTTTTAGAGAAGATTTCTTGGTTGTATTTTGGTCATTTGCAAATGTCGTGTTATGACGTCGTATTTCTGCATCAGCTCTTATCTGTGCCGCAAATTTGTAAGGTGAACCAAGATCGGCTATGACCTGTTGCTCATTCCCTTCACCTGCATCATCAAAATATTCTTCACAATAAGATAATGCATCTTCTATTTCATCTTGTGATAATCCCTTTAAACGAACCCGAAGTTCTTCTAGATATTGTTGTTTACTCATCACAAACGCCTCCCTCTAAAATGTCTGTAATTTTACTGGAAAATTGTTTCCATTCCTCTACATATTCCTCATATTTGACTCTTCCTGTTTCTGTTAAACGATAATATCGTCTATTTCTGCCCATATGCTGCTGGTCATATGTCTCTAAATACCCATCTCGCATCAATCGACGCAAAACCGGATATAGTGTAGATTCACTCACGCTCATCACTACTTTTACTTCCTGGGTAAGCCGATATCCATATGTGTCTTCTTTATGCAAGGTCGCTAAAACACAAGCATCCAGCAATGCTGATCCAAGCTGAAATGTCATATACATCACCTTTCTTCCACAATATTATACATCGTATAGTATTATAATTCAATATATATTATATTTTAATTAATTAAATATGTAAAAACGCATAACATATAAAAATGCAGAGCTATTAATCATAAGCCATCTACTCTTATGAAAGAAACATTGTTGATGTAAAAACCTTAGTATACTCTTAAAATAAATGCGCATTTTTAAAGATTACCATAAGTAAGTAAAAAGTGTATTAAGCTCCATCTGATAAATAGTCTGGCGGATATTAATTTTTTACAAAAAGTTCTTGACGCTTAAAACCTATTTTGTTATAATTACGTGGCAACAGTTAAATGGCGCGTTGGAGAAACGGTTAACTCACATGCCTTTCACGCATGCACTCACGGGTTCGAATCCCGTACGCGTCACCAGTTAAATATATAAGGTAAGTTCAAGTGAACTTACCTTTTTTCAATAAGCGGGATGAGAAACACGTTACGGCTGTTTGGGCATGTGAGTTTTGATAAGTACATAAAAAAGACTGTTGTTTTTGATCAACAGTCCTTTATGCTCAACTATTTATTAATAATATCCATGATATTCTGATAATATGTGTAGCGTCCATCTACGTACTGTAAAGACTCATAAGCCAACGCTTTTGCTTTATTAAAGTCAATATCTTCATAAACAGATGCAAAGCGATAATAGATATAATCTTTGATTTGATTATCTCGTAAGATATAACCATAACATTCATCACCGTGCTGGAAATCACCATGCTTGATATATAAATCAGCAACATCCATCAAAATACGCAACTGATATTTTGTAAATAAATCATAATATTGAGATAATACGGCATATGCGAAATCTTCATAAAATTTCACATCGTCATACTGCCAATCTGGCAATATAGCATATGCCAAATCAAAGAAGTGTGCAACAAATGCATCAACATCTGCACCAATCAATTCGCTGACAATCGCTGAATCCCCTATATTCTTGCGCTGACCAATCATTAGCAATTTTTCACAAATCTTAAATTCCTTCAGATATTCAGCAGCATTTACTTCAGCATCTTCACTGATTGTAGTCTTAACCGCTGTATTCATATCCTTCTTAATATCTTTATAATCCATTGCTTTAATGTCCATAGTATCAGCCACCTTACCTAAAGTTACAGCCACTAAGTCGGTATCATAACCATCTTTTTCGTAAGCAAAGTCTGCATTCTTTAAGTTATTTCCCTCAATGATATCTTTCTCTAGTTTCTTAATGTCAGCCTCATCCATCAAGAAACGTGCATAATCTTCATACACATGCTGTACACCCATGGCTTGCATACGCTGGATGCATTCTTCTAAAGACAACACTTCATAGACAGCGGTTTTTTCCTTCTTTGTTGGTTTTTTGGCAGCTTTCTTAGCAGCTGGCTTCTTTTCATTAACTGTCTCCGTTTTTTTCACAGCCGATTTTTTTTCTTCTTTCGCTTCTACTTTTTTCGTTTCCGCTTTCTTTGTACTCTTCTTAACCGGTGTTTCTTCTTTTTTAGGTTCTTCCTTAACGCTCTTTTTAGTAGCAGGCGTTTCTTTCTTCGCCGCTTTGACCGTTTTGGTTTCTTCCTTTTTCACCGTTTTTGCACTCTTTGTTTCAGCTTTTGTACTCTTTGTTTCTGCTTTGGTTTCCTTTTTTACGGTTTTCTTAGGTTCTTCTTTCACAGTTAGTTTTTCTGGTTCCTTTGCTACCGTAATTTTTTCTGGTTCTTTTGCAGCTGTGATCTTTTTAGGTTCTTTTGCAGTCGTAAGTTTTTTAGCCTCTGGTTTTACGGCAATACTTTTAACTTCTTCGCTCTTTGTTTCTTTTTTAACAGTTTCAGCTTTTGCTGCAGCACTTTTCTTTGCTGTTGCTGTCATTTTCTTTTTACTGGTGTTTGCCATGTGTAATTCCCTCCCACATTTTCTTTTTATATATAAATACGAAAGTATACCGACGTTTACGAACGAATATGTATGATACACATTCCATTGTTATTATAGCATAGTTAAATGTCGTATTTAAGTAAGAAAAGGGGAATCCTTTACTTTTTGGCATTTTTTTCGTGATTTTATCCCGTTTTTCACATATTTCCATCCAACTTTGAAAAAAATTCATCTGATTTTCACATATTTATAAAATTTTTTTGAGATAATCTATCTGTATACTAAAAGGCGTAAAGAAAACATACTTAAAGGAGGAGCAGTATATGAACGAAAATGAAAACAGTAATGTCGAAAACATGAATAACAAAGATGAAAACAAGTATGATGAGACTGTAGTAAATGAAACAGTCACTGACACTGAGGAAGAAACAAGTACTCAAAAAGAGCCAGTAAAAGAAGAAACGACGTTAGAAGAAGATGTAAAACAAGAAGAAACCACTTCGACTGAAGAAGCACTGACTGACAATGGAAAGCAGCCAAAAGTGCCTTTCATAAAAAAGCATAAAAGCGGTGTTATGATGTCAGGTTGTTTCCTGTTGGCTTTAGCCGGTGGATTTGGCGGTACTTTAGCTGCCAATCATATCAATGGTAATGGCGGTGTCATCATGTATCAATCTGCCAACACCACAAAAACTACAACAACAGCAGCCAATGGTGACACGATGAGCATTAAACAAATCACCGAAGCTGCCGCAAACAGCGTCGTTGAAATTAAAACCGAATCGGTGTCCACGAATAGTTTCTTTCCTCAAGCAGTATCATCTGGAGCCGGTAGTGGTGTTATCTTAACCAAAGATGGCTATATTGTCACGAACAACCATGTCATTGATGGTGCTGATAAAGTCACTGTGACAACAAAAGATGGAAAATCTTATAATGCTAATTTGATTGGGACCGATGCATCCACCGATTTAGCTGTCATTAAAATCGAAGCCAGCAATCTTTCTCCTGCTGTAATGGGAAAATCCAGCAAGTTGGAAGTTGGTGATACGGCGGTTGCTATCGGAAATCCATTAGGTGAATTAGGTGGAACCGTAACTTCTGGTATCATCTCTGCTTTAGATCGTGAAATTACCGTTGATAATCAGAAAATGCATTTATTACAAACGAATGCTGCTATCAATCCAGGTAATTCCGGCGGTGGTTTGTTTAATGATCGAGGTGAACTGATAGGTATTGTTAATGCCAAATCCAGTGGCAACAATATTGAGGGTCTTGGTTTTGCTATTCCGATTGACCGAGCGAAAGATGTCATTGAAAATCTGATTGAAAATGGGTATGTAAAAGGCCGTGCTTCTTTAGGAGTTACCCTTTCAACCGCAACAAATCCTTATGGTGAAAGCATGTCTGCTGTTTACATCGCTAAAGTGGAAAGTGGTAAAGCCGCAGACAAAGCAGGTTTAGAAGTCGGTGATCAGATTTTAAAGGTAGACGGTAAGAAGGTTAGCGATATTGCGGATGTAAAAACTGCCGTAAATAGTCATAAAGCCGGAGAAACCATGACAATGAATATACTTAGAAATAATGAAACGAAGACCATCAAGGTGACACTTGGTGAAGCTGACGCATCAACAACCACTTCCAATAATGAAAAATCGCAACAATCCGATCAACAAAATGGGATGGATCCATTTTCCAACTTTAATTAATCGCTATATAAAAACTGCACATGACGATATGTGCAGTTTTTGATTTTCACTATAAATAAATTACTATATCAGCTTTTTGCTTTGTGTCACAAAACTTAGAATTATAGCATGGGAAGGAATATAAAAAGGCAAACTAATTTGCCTTTTTATATATGACGATTCTGAATAAGAAATTTTTCCGTTCCTCATGAAATGATGATTTAGCATCATTACTTAATGATCTCTGCCGGTTTCCCTGATCCAATCACCAAGCTTTGGTAACAATTCATAAAAGGTTTTTAAGTTCTTCAGTTTCCATTCCCAATTAGGTGAACCTATTGTCCCCGGTGTATTGATCCTGCCTTCTTTTTTCAATCCCAGAATATCCTGTACTGGTAAGATGACAACTTCTGCCGCACTGTTTAGGCAATAGCGAATAACCAGTTCGTGGAAATTACGGTTTTCATAGCCACAGTTGTGAAAATATCTACGCAGTGCAATTTTACGGTTTTGCGGTAAATCTTGATAAAAACCTTCCAGCGTATCATTATCATGAGTGCCGGTATATAAAATCACATGCTCTCTGCGTTTTTTCTTTAATTGCTTTGGAACCAATTCAAATTCAGCAACATTCATTCCTAATAAGTGATAATGATCTCGCAGCTTATGCACCTGCTTGCGCAAATCACCCAAATCTTCAGCGACGATTTGAATATCAGGCATCTGACGATATACTTCATCAAAGAAGTCATAAGCCGGTCCGCTTATCCATTCTCCAACCTGTGCCGTAGGACATTCCACCGGAATCTTCCAATACGTATCAAATGCCCGAAAATGATCGATACGGGTGATATCAAAGTTGGCAGCACTCCATGCTAAACGCTTCATCCAGAAATCATAATGCTGCTTTTTCATCTGTTTCCAATGATAAATTGGATTTCCCCAACGTTGACCATCCTCACTGAAATAGTCAGGTGGTACTCCGGCGATAAAAGTTGGATAACCATCTGCATCCAATAAGAATTCTTCTTGACGTTGCCACACATCGGCACTGTCTAAACCGACATAGAATGGCATATCACCCATAATCTTAACACCTTTGGCATTCGCATATTCTTTTATGCCTGCCCATTGTTTATAAAAGATAAATTGTAGAAACTCCTCATAACGGATTTCATTTTCAAGGCTTTGTAAAGAGTAGTGGCGATCAATGATCCACTCCCGTTGCTCCTTAGGCCATTGTTGCCAAGGCTTATCATCATTTTGTTTCTTTAAGGTAATAAAGACCGCATATGGATACAGCCATTCTGATTGTGACGTAAACAGTTGATACTCCTGTTCAAACTCATGAAAATTTTTTTGAAACGTTTTAAATGCCTTTCTTAAATAAGGCTCTTTGAATTTGCGCACGCCTTCATAATCTACACGTTCACTAAATTTATTATAGTTACGAATAGAGCTTTGTTTTAAAAGCCCATAATCAGCTAATGTATCTATACTGATGTATAGCTCATCTCCGGCAAAGGAAGAATACGGCTGATATGGTGAATTCCCATATCCGACAGGATTCAATGGCAATATCTGCCAAATATGAATATGCTGCTTTGCGATTGCATCAATCAAGCGATACGTATGCTTGCCAAAATCACCGATACCCTGATTTGACGGCAGTGAAAAAATCGGTAGTAAGATTCCTGTAGTCCGTTCCATGTGACCCCTCCTCTAAGACAATTTCCAGATATCCCTGTCATACTCTTGAATCGTTCGATCACTAGAGAAGAAACCGCTCATAGCGATATTCATCAGCATTTTTCTGCCCCAGTCCGTTTGCTTTTCATAATCTTGCAACATCTTTTCTTTACATACTATATACTCTTCTACATCTAACAATGTCATGAACCAGTCCTTATGAATTAATTCATGATGCAACCGTGTTAGACTGACCGGATCTCCAACACGTAGCATTTCATCACTGATAAGGAAGTCAACCAACGTTTTTACATGTTCACTTCCTTCATAAATATCCTTTGCCACATAATCTTGGTTTGCATAATGAGCGATTACAGTATCGCTATCTTTGCCAAAGGTATAGATATTCTCTTGACCTACCAAGTCCGCTATTTCCACATTCGCACCATCATTTGTGCCCAATGTCACAGCGCCATTTAACATGAATTTCATATTACCGGTACCACTGGCTTCTTTCGATGCAAGTGAAATCTGTTCAGAAATATCACTGGCTGGGATGATAAATTCAGCTTCACTGACATTATAGTTTTCAATAAAACACAATTGCAGATATGGAGATACCTTTTCATCCTTTGCGATAAGTTCTTGCAAACATAATAAAGCATGTATGATGTCCTTGGCAATTGTATAGGCGCAAGCTGCTTTCGCTCCGAAAATTATGTTGATCGGACGTGGCGGCAGTTCGTTGTCACGAATTTGCAAAAGCTTATGAATAATATATAACGCATTCATTTGCTGGCGCTTATATTCATGCAAACGTTTGACCTGTGTATCAAAAACAGCATAAGGGTTTAAGGTTATTTGCTGTTTCTTTTTCATATGCGCAATCCATTCCATTTTCTTTTCCTGTTTAATTGCCATAATATCTGCAATTACGGTTTCATCATGCGCATACTTTACCAATTCTTTTAATATTTCAGGATGGGAAGATGGATCTTTTTTCAACAAATCACATAAATAATGATGTAGTTGCGTATTACATCCACTTAACCAGCGTCGAAAGGTAATACCATTCGTCTTATTGTTAAATTTCGTAGGATATAAGGCATAGAAATCTTTCAATTCGCTTTGTTTTAATATATCAGTATGAATGGCCGCAACACCATTGACACTTTTACCGATATGAATGTCAATATTGGCCATATGCACATTGCGGTTTGCATCTATAATAGCAGTACTTGCTTTTTTACTGCGTTCTTTCATCATCACATCCAGTGTTTCTATAATATTCATTAATTGTGGTACAACGTCTTGCAAGTAAGCATAAGGCCAGGTTTCTAATGCTTCGGCTAAGATCGTATGATTTGTATATGCACACATACCGGAGACGACTTCAATAGCTTCAGCAAGCAATAGACCTCTCTTTTGCAAAAGACGAATAAGTTCTAAGATTACCATTGTCGGATGGGTATCATTGATTTGAATGATGACATGTTCATGCAGATGGCGCAGATCCCATTGGTGTTGTAAAGCTTCTTCTAAAATCATCTGGGCAGCACAGGATACCATAAAGTATTGTTGATAAATCCGTAACTTTCGGCCTGCTTCATCACTGTCATCCGGATATAAGAATAACGTTAGATTTTTTTCAATGGCTGTTTTATCAAATTGGATACCATCGTGAACAATTGATTCATCAACACTTTCTACATCAAATAGATGCAAGGTGTTGCGAGTGCCATGCTCACCGATGACTTCCATATCATATAAGATTGGTTTCAGCCAGCCGTTTTTATAGGGAACGCGATAATTGACTTCTTTTTTCGTAAACCAGGAAGTTTTACCGATCCAGCGATTTGGTAATTCTACTTGTTTATTGTTTTCAAATTTCTGTTCAAATAATCCAAAATGATAATATAAGCCGATACCGTCTCCATTGCGCTGTAAGGATGCAATTGAGTCAAGGAAACAAGCAGCCAATCGGCCTAAACCTCCGTTCCCTAAGGATGGTTCCATTTCCTCATCTTGAATCTGCGACCATGCAAATCCTTCTTTCTGCACCAATTCTTGCATTTCATCTAATAAACCTAAATTAACTAAATTGCTTGTAAGCATCTTTCCTAACAGAAATTCTGCTGAAATATAGTAGAGCTTACGCTCACTTTGGTGTATTGGTGCCGATTGCATCTGCGCTTTTACATAAGCTTGAATCAGCTCATACATTCTGGTTGCGCTTAAATGGTTATATTTACGTTTTTCCTGTTGGATATGTTGTTGCAGATCCTGCAGTTTCTTTATCATAGCTCTTCTCCCTTCGCATATGTAAGTGTTATCATTATTCTTATTTTAACACAAATTTATCTATTTTTGGCTGAGAAATGAAAAAAGTACAGATTTTTTCATTCTGTACTTTTTTCACCCTATTTATTTCTAACCTAAAGCTACATCCATGACCATCATCAGAAGGAAACCAAACATCACGCCAGCTGTTCCCGCATGGGTATGTTCTCCTAAATGCGCCTGTGGTATTAGTTCCTCTACCACAACATACAACATGGCACCTGCCGCAAATGATAACAGCCATGGCATGACCAATGTCGCACCCTGCACAATGGCGACGGTCGCAATTCCTGCTATGGGCTCTACGATACCGCTTAAGGAACCATATAGGAATGCTTTGCCATTTGAACATCCTTCTTTCTTTAAGGGAAGCGAAATAGCCGCACCTTCCGGAAAGTTTTGCAAACCTATGCCAAGAGCTAAGGAAATGGCTGCCGCTAATGTTACCGATGCCCCAGTTTGTAAAGACATGGCAAATGCTAGTCCTACTGCCATGCCCTCTGGTATATTGTGCAATGTTACGGCAAATACCAGCAAGGTTGTTCGCTTTAGTGAAGATGTTGGACCTTCCGGTTTCTCACTGCCTGGATGTAGATGAGGTAAAGCATGATCTAAGCCAAACAGAAAAATACCACCTAGGATAAAACCTCCAGCTGCTGGAAGCCAAGGAATCATCCCTAATTCTTCTGCTTGTTCCATGGCAGGGATTAATAAGCTCCAAACACTTGCGGCTATCATGACACCTGCCGCAAACCCAAGAAAAATTGATTGTACATTTGCTTTTATATCTTTACGAAAGAAAAAAACCATTGCCGCACCCAAAGTTGTCATAAGAAAGGTAAAACCAGTTCCCAGTGCCGCTAACAGATATGGATTTGTAATTTCCATCATAACACCTCACTTTATTACATATAGTATAGCGTAAGTAAGCTAAAGATAACATTAAAACGCCCAAAACCTTCCTTTTTCTTACCAAATATGTGTATGTTATGATTTTTCATATCTGTTTCCAAGTAAAAACCGTAACATCAATAGAAATGATACGGCATTTTCTATACTGTTACGGTTATATACTTATTTATCTTACATTCCTTTTGCAAATGTGAAATGATAGTTCAAAAGATCCTTTAATAATTGAATAGAGGCATTCATTTCTGACTCATCCATTGTTTTAATAACCTTAAAATTATGCAACAACATACCTTCATCAAGTTTATATTCACTGCTGAGATAATTTGCCCAGCGATCCGCCTCTTCTTTTTGTTTTTGTGCTAAGATGCCTTCCGATACAATCACACAATGATACTCCTTATAATTAACAGGAACCGCCCATTTAATCAAACCAGCATGACAAGAATAAATACATTCCTTATCAATCTGGCGTGCATTTTCATACGTTTCCTTTGTACATTCTTCACACTTTTCCAATGCCTTGCTTGAAATCTTAAGACATTTACAAAAATAATTTTTCTCTGATGCACTCTGAATCACCGTATTATCCTCAACGATATAAGAGCGCAGTCCGGTAATTCTCTGATAATCATCTAGCGCATGTTTTACTATTTGCTTTTCATCCATCATCTTTATCACCCTTTATCTTTCCTCTTCGTACTTTCAAATATATCATATTTTCATAAAAATGGCTACCGGATTCCGTTATATTGTAAACGTTTCCATATCTTTTCTAATCTTTTGGATACGCTTTGCATATGCTTTTACTTCATCTCTTTTACATAATTTCTCTACTATATCATATTGATCCCACATATGCATCGGGATGATATGCTTTGCATCACTATACTGCATAAAACAGCTGACACCTTTATAAAACCCTTTAATAAGACGTGGATCAACTGGTAAAAATGCCACATCCATCTGGTAACGACTAAGTTTTTTCATTGCTTTACGATATGCTGTTTCCATTTGTTGAGCCTCTTCTTCACTGTCTTCCTCGCCCCAATCCCACCAATTTAAATCTCCTGCATGATAGATGATATTTTGTTCACACATCACAAGGAAAGCAACCCCTTCATCTGTGGATGCAATCGTTTTTACTTGCAAATCATCCACTTCATATATCTGGTCACAAGCGCATACCAAAACGTCCTTACGATCCTTACAAGGAACATCATCACTGATCAGATAATGTACATCTGGATGAATTTTGGCTAATGTGAAAATCGCTTCATGGAAATGATCTTCATGATGATGAGAGACAAAGACATATAGTGGCTTATCTTTCGGTAGTTCACAAAGTGGCGTATTGACCCAATCAAACAATAGCAGATGATGTTTTAATTCAATAAGAAAGGCACTGTGATGTAAATACGTAATTTTCATGAGTAACTACCTCCACTTTTCTATATCTTATCTTAAGTTTTAAAAATACACAATAAATTCATATTTTCATGCTACTTGCCAAATGCTTTCTGCATAAACTATAATAGCATCATAACAGAAAGGAGTGTTTATTATGAACGCTTTACAAATCATAGAGCCAGAAAAACTGCATGGAGATGTCTTTACCATGATTGGCAAAGAGTGGATGCTGGTAACAGCAGAAAAGGATGGACGTGTCAACACCATGACCGCTTCCTGGGGTGGTATGGGAATTTTATGGAACAAAAAAGTCGCTTATATCTTTATCCGTCCGCAACGCTATACGAAGGAATTTATCGATGGAAGTGAGCGATTGACATTATCCTTTTATGATGAAGAGTATCGCAAGCAATTAAGTTATTGCGGTACTGTTTCGGGAAAAGATGAAGATAAGATCACAAAAGCCGGTTTCCATATTGCTCATCACCATGATGTTCCTTACTTTGAAGAAGCGAATACGGTACTGGTATGCCGTAAGCTGTATGCACAAGAATTAAGCGAAGCGTGCTTCTTGGATAGCTCCTTAATTGAGAAAAACTATCCATTAAAAGACTACCATACGATGTATGTCGTTGAAATTGAAGAAGCCCTAGCACGCTAAAAACACAAAATAAAAGATGGAATGTATTTCTTAAAAAATACACTCCATTTTTTTACATATGTTCAATAATTTCAACTTCGACTTTCTTCTCACTTGGATAATATTCATAAGTGATTTTAGCCAGATTGGTATCTCCTAAATTTTTGGTAAGAACACGCGTAATATTATCCGTCAATGTTTTCGTATCATCTTCTGATTCACAGAAATATTCAATCTTCGTCGTCACAAATTTTCGAGTCGTCACATTTTTAGAGATTTCTTCACTCAAACGAATTGCATTTTTCATAACATATACTCCTTTTTTTCTATATTATATTACCACTAACTTTATGATTTAGGAAGTCCTTTCCCTCGATATTTACGATTATGATGAAACTGTGATGGTCCCGTTATCCTCACTCACATACGTGAATGTTTCATCGGAATAATTCATTTTGACATTCTTTAACAGCTTTTTAGGCTCTTTTTCAACATAAAACGAAATTCTTTCTTCATCAGATAACTGTTGATATATACCATAACTCAATAAATAATGGCAAATACTTTCTAGTTCCTCATCACTTAAAGCATCATGCACATACAGTTTACTCGTACGAACATTATCTTTCGTAATTCGTGTTTCGTAACGATAGGATATTTCCGGTTTATCAATTAGCAGACTGCTTTCCTCTGTTCCATCAAAAGGACATGCCCCCGCTACATCCTGCAGTTCCATGCGCAATTGTTGTTGCGGAAACACAATCACATGAGTTATCGCCTTATCATTCAAAAAACCGTTGATGACATAATCGCTTGGATTCGTAAGGATGACCTTACCTTTTTCAACGCTACAATCAATTTTCGTAACCGGATGATCGTTCACCAATGCATCATTGCTTAATTCTGTATAGGCACTGTCATTATTATAATCTTCAAACTCATGCGACGATGATGCAAAGACGTTATAAGCAATGAAAGCAATAAGCAATAGGACGAAAATGATGATCCCCATAGCATTTTTCAATATAGTTGATGGCCCTTGGCGCTTATCTTCTTTATAAATATGAGCTTGGCGCTGCCGTTTTCCCCTTTCAAACTTCATTCTGGGGTGTTCAAATTTCGGCTTTTCAAATTCTGGATGTTTAAATTCTTTATACTCATAGTTTGGATGCTGTGCTTGCCGCTCATAGGAAGCCGCATTTTCAATTGTCTTTTTTTCTTTTTCCTTCTGCTCATTTCTATATTGACGTTCTTCATTTGATGCTATATCATCCTCTACGATATAAAGATTCTTTTCATGATAACGTTCACTGATTGGCTTTGTGTGTCTGCCGCAGATCTCACAAACCGCATCATTTGTCTTTGCTCCGCAGCTTGGACAATAGCGTTGTTTCTTTTCCATATCATTACCCCTTAAGTACACCACTTACGGTATATCCCTTTTTATTATTATACTATAATTTCTGATATTTTTTACAATTGATATTGATAGTTTGAAAAAATTTATGAATTAGTGAAAAAAAGAACATAAAAGAGGTATAATGGTATAGAGAATAAAACAGGAGGAACTCTTATGAAACAAGTTATGTATGGAATTGAGATCGCTGATGTGAATGATTTTGGCGGATGGGTAGGTTATGAACCTGTAAAGGAAGAGATGGCAACCGTTTTAAATCATCACATGTATCTGTTTTTCCAAAACGAATATCATATCCGTCAATTTGCGGAAGGACGTAAATTTGTCATTAATGTAAAAGATGATTCTTTTGGTAAAGTTGTGGATAATGCGCGTATCATTAAGGCTATTGTAGAATATGGAACACCATTAAGCATGAATGGTTATGAAATAAGTGCTCCAGCGTATGCACGCAATATCGTAAAACCATTAAGCCGTGCTACCCACTTCATTCCTGAGAAAGATATTTATAGCTTTGCGGATGAACATTATAAAACGATGAAGACAGACTTTAACTATATCACTGATTTAATGCGCCGCACTTCTATTGAAGAAGTAGATGTATTGCTAGGCAGTATCTCTTTTGTAAATAAGAATTTATTGTATCATTATCCACATTACTTTATTGTTGGTGACAGCCAGATCAAAGTATTAGATGATGATTACCAAATTGCTGAGTAAATGATAAAAAGCCGATTACGGCTTTTTTCATAATTGTATAGGCTTAAAGTCTTTTTTGGTGTTTGTGAAATAATAGCCACGTAACAATCCCCACCCCTAATACAGCACTTAGTTTTTTCATATTATCACGTTCCTTTCTTGCTATCAGTATAAAGAAGGAACGATAAAAAGACCATCGAATATGCTTACAATAGTCTTACAAAATCGTTAGTTGAAAGTAAATCTTGACTTATCTTCCTGTCAATCTTAAAATATACCGTATAAAAGGAGGTTTTATCTATGCAACCAAAAGGAAAAGCCATCGCATCAATGAGTGTGGGTATTGTAGCAACCTCCATCAGTGTCATAGCAATGATCCTTCCATTTTTTTGGATGGTAGCAGGGATCTTAACAGGGGTCATCGCCGTCATTTGTGGTATTATCGCCATTGTATTAAGCAATCGCTCCTTACATAGCGGCAGAGCCGTTGCCGGTTTAGTTACCGGTATTGTGGGCTGCAGCATCGGTGGCATTGTTGTTGTCTTATGCAGCGTGTTAGTTTATTTCTTTTCCTTCTCATTAGTGTAGATACCGTATGTGGTATCTTTTCTTTTTATCTGACATCTGTTAAAATGAGAACGCAAAAAGAAAGGAAGATCCTTATGAATACACGAGTAGAACATGACTCCATGGGTGAAATAGAGGTACCTACTGATCGCTATTGGGGTGCGCAGACCCAGCGCAGTTATCAGAATTTCAAGATCAGCGATGAAAAAATGCCATTTGCCGTAATTTATGCATTTGCCCATTTAAAAATGGCAGCCGCAAAAGTTAACTTAAAAAATGGCACTTTAAATGAAGAGAAAGCCGAAATGATCTTACGTGTCTGTGATGAGATCCTAACCGGTAAACTGGATGAACACTTTCCTTTATCCGTTTGGCAAACCGGCAGCGGCACCCAGAGCAATATGAATGTGAATGAAGTAATTGCAAATCGTGGGAATCATTTAGCTGGTAAAAAACTACTGCATCCCAATGATGATGTGAATCAATCACAAAGTTCTAATGACACCTTCCCCAGTGCCATGCATATTGCGGCAGTAACCGTATTACAAAAAGAGGTGCTTCCAGAAATCAACGAAATGATCCTTTGTATGAAACAACTAGAAAAAGAGTATCATGATATTATAAAAATAGGACGCACCCATTTGCAGGATGCTACCCCTTTACGTTTCAGTGATGAAATCAGTGGATGGCGTGGAATGCTGGAAAACAATGTGGATATGTTGCAAAAAGCAATTGACTCCTTAGGTAAGCTTGCCATCGGAGGTACAGCGGTAGGTACAGGACTAAACGCTCCTGAACATTTCGATGAAGATGTCAGTGCCCAGCTTTCACAGCAGCTGGCTATGTCGTTTATTGCCGATCCCAATAAATTTCATGCCCTAACGGCAAAAGATGACTTAGTTTTTGCTCATGGTGCTATCAAAGCATTGGCTGCTAATTGTATGAAAATAGCCAACGATATCCGTTGGTTGGCAAGTGGACCGCGCTGTGGCTTGGGTGAAATCCGCATTCCTGAAAATGAGCCGGGCTCCAGCATTATGCCGGGAAAAGTAAATCCTACCCAATGTGAAGCGATGACCATGTGTGCTGTTCAGGTCATGGGCAATGATGCGACGATTGGCTTTGCGGCAAGTCAAGGTAATTTCGAGTTGAATGTTTTTATGCCGGTCATCATCTATAATTTCTTGCAATCTTGTACACTGATGTGTGATGCTTTACGTTCCTTCCGTATTCATTGTGTAGCAGGTTTACAGCCAAATCAGGAAAAGATGGAAGCGTACCTACAACAATCCTTGATGCTCGTAACTGCCTTAAATCCTTATATCGGCTATGAGAAAGCTGCCAAAACCGCCCGTTATGCTTATGAAAACAATTTGACCTTAAAAGCAGCCTGCCTGCATTTAGGCTATCTTGATGAAGAGCAGTTTGATCGTTACGTAGACGCTAAAAAGATGGTAAAGTAGCTGACTTTGCATCTAGCATGCAATCCTACATTCTTATATTTTATATACCTTACAAGCTGTTTCATACAACAGCTTGTTTTTGGTTTGTTCATCCATGGCAAGAGATAACGCAAATTGTAAATGATCCAATTGATTGCATCCTGCATAATCAGAACCAAACATGATACGATTAGGATGCTTGTATAAAAATTTTTCTATTTCTTTCTTCATGCTTGGCAAGTAGATCCATTGATCAGCTAAGCTAGACATATCAAAGATCATATTTGTTGTATCTTCATAAGCCGCAAAACAATCCGCTACATCCGGATAATGGCAATGACAGCAAACAAAGGTGATGTCAGGATGCTGTTTTACTGCCATTTGTGTACTGGCTAAGCTGGCGTAAGGTGAGGTATGTCCTTCACTGTGATAAAGGATAGGTACTTGATAAGTTCTTGCTAAATCATAAACCGGTAATAATCGTTCATCATACAGATAAAACTGCTCATGTCCGCAAAATAATTTTATGCCAACGACACGTTTCTCCTGTAAATATTTTTCTAAGAGTCTTAGTTGTTTTTCATAGGTAAAGAAAGGACTAATGCCTCCAACAATCGCAATATGTTCATCATGGGCAAACAATTCTACACATTCCTGTAAGGAGCCGATCGTGCTTTCTAAAGAAGAATCGCTGATAACGATACCTTTCGTAATCTGATTGGTTTGCATTTCTTTTAATAGAGTACTTCTTTTATCCGCAAAAGACTTACAATCATAAGGCAGATGCATATGCGCATCTAAGATGTTTCGTTTCATTTTCTATATCACCGATTCCCTTCTTAAAAAACATATTATTTATAAGTATAACACAGTTTTTATCATTGGCCTTTTATCCTTTATCATCATTTGTAGCAGTTTATCTAATTGTCTTTGCGTTATCCTCATATGCAATAGCTATTCTAGAAAAAATGCTAATGTTCGAGGCATGACTGATTTGCGTTATCCTCATATACAATAGCTATTAGCACTTTAGCACTCATTTGAAACTGCAATACCATGTAAATCGCTGCATTATCAAAAAACCGGTTTGCTTATTACAGTTACATAAACTGTGTCTGGCAAATCGGTTTTCTTGTGCTTAAGCATCCATATCCTATAAATAGCATTTTATGCTTATTTGTGTCACCTATATTTATTTACGGGCTACTCCGCTTTCACGTGCCGCCTGCATTACTGCTTCGGCTACAGCATCAGCCACACGTTTATCCAAGGCACTAGGAATGATATACTCCTTATTTAATTCTTCTTCCTGAATCAGGGAGGCTATGCCATAAGCAGCAGCTATCTTCATCTCTTCATTAATATCACTCGCCTGTACAGCTAAAGCTCCTTTAAAGATTCCTGGGAATGCCAATACATTGTTGATCTGATTTGGAAAATCACTGCGACCGGTACCTACCACAGCTGCCCCTGCTGCCAAAGCTTCATCAGGCATGATTTCAGGAACTGGATTCGCCATAGGGAAAACAACAGCCCCTGCTTTCATAGAACGCACCATTTCCTGGGAAACGATATGTGGCGCACTTACCCCAATAAAAACATCGGCATCTTTCATAGCATCTGCTAGTGTTCCCTGTCGCTCACACTTTGTGATATCCAAGATTCTCTGCTGGCCGCTGGTTAATGTGCTATGGATGTTTAAAATACCTGCTTTATCTACCAATAACACTTCACCAAAGTGCATATCTAACAATAGTTTCGCAATGGCACAACCGGCACTACCGGCACCATTGATAACGATACGTACACTGCCCATAGGCTTGTTTACAACCTTTAACGCATTTAACAGTGCGCTGGCCACAACAATGGCTGTACCATGCTGATCATCATGAAAGACGGGAATATCACACACTTCCTTCAAACGTTTCTCTATTTCAAAACAACGCGGTGCAGCGATATCTTCTAGGTTAATACCGCCAAAGCTACCTGCTAATAAAGCAATTGTATTTACAATTTCCTCAGTATCTTTACTGCGGATACATAACGGTATCGCATTTACTCCGCCAAATTCTTTAAATAAGACACACTTACCTTCCATGACCGGCATACCGGCTTCCGGACCAATATCACCTAAGCCAAGCACAGCAGTTCCATCGGTAATAACTGCTACTGTATTTCCTCTACCGGTTAAGGTATAGCTTTTCTGTGGATCTTTTTGAATTTCCAAACAAGGTGCTGCAACACCGGGCGTATAGGCTAGTGACAAATCATCACGATTTGTTATTTGCATTTTCGGCTGAATATCTAGCTTACCCTGCCATTGTGCATGCAGGCGTAAAGATTCTTTTGCATAATCCATAAAGTGATCACCTTTCTCTTTCGTTTTCTATTTTAGCATAAAGTATTCTCATATATATACAATATTTTTTTGTTTTATGATCTTACCAATTTACTTACAAGTTCACAAATTAATTCCTACTTGTAGCGTTCATTTCACCATCTAACTTCATAAAGTATTCATAACCCTCTTGAATACAACCACACTAGGAAAAAAGGAGGATGCCTTATGAAGCAAGCACAAGTTTTGTATCAAAACCGTATACAAAATGAATCTAGTTTACTGACGTTTGATGTTTTGGCAGATTTACATATCACTTTACCATGGCGCAACCTGCATTTAGAAACGGCATTGGAAGATATTTGGCAGCGTGATGTGAAACATGTTGCCATCGTCGGTGATTTTACAAATAACGGTTATGCTTTTCAGTGGAAAAATGTCCTTTCACAGCTACAGGAATTTCCTTTTCAATATGTGATTGCTTTGGGTAATCATGATATTTACAATATACAACACCGCGGTATTCATATTCATCCTTTATATCGTTCTATGATTCTACGCCATCATAAACATGTGTATTATGATGAATATTGGAATGGGATTCATATCTATGTTTTAAATCCCCAACTTGCCACAAAGCAGCATGGTATCTTATTTCAAGATCAATTAACATGGTTAAGGCAAAAACTAAAACAGGATGACCCAACAAAACCCATTTTACTCTTTTGTCATCATCCTCTTTCAGACCTTTACGTAAACAGCGACAGTCAAAAACAAAAAGAAGAGTTAAAAATGATCTTACACAAGTATCCCAACATTTGTTATTTCAGTGGGCATTTGCATAACGATGCAGCATTATGTGAAAAAACGTATGCTCATTGTTTTTTCATTGATGTTCCGGCGTTTCAACATGTTGAAACAGGCGCAAAACAAAAAGGCTGCGGTTATGAAGTGCAGCTTTTCCATGACTTCTTATCGATTCGTACCAGAGATTATTTAAACCATGTATGGATGGCATCACAGCATTATATTCTTGCTCTCAACAACCACCGTGTTTATGTGATGGACGAATAGGCTCCTTACTTGCCAATTGTGCAATAAAGATGAGTACGAAGGCAAATAATAAAGAAATAAAACCAAAGATAAATGTTAAAAGAATGAATAGTAATGGCAATAAAAATAAATAACGTTTGCGTTGCTTCGCCCAAAGATACTGTACATAGGCGCATAGAATGACAATTGCTCCTATACATATCAGGAATAGATAGCTCATCGTAATTCCCCCTTCTTGCTAGTACAGTATATGAAGAATTCACAATGGAAAACACAAAAAAAGTGTTTCCCCATCATCTCTCTTATACAGAAAGATTGCTCTGGTTATCACACTTTATTTATCATCGACAGGATGTTCATTCACTTTTAGTAAACGTTCCTGCAGCGTTTCTCTGACATAAGCCGTATACGCTATGGATTGTATCGTATTGCGAATCAAATCTACGATAGCACTTCCTTCATCATCACTTGGAATATGCCGCACCTTTTTATGCGAAAAAATACAGGTCAGACAGCATTCTAATTCAGCGCAAAAATAATCGTATGCTTGATCCTGTGGATATTTTTCAACCTGTACACTGATCAGATTACTGATTTCCTCCATGGAATACACTGTCTTTAAGATACATACAACAAATAAATAAGCTACATGGCGTTTCATATAACGCTTTTTTATTGGTGCATTGACAATGCCATGTTTGACATAGTTATTGATCATCGTACTTGTAATGGGTTTCCCTTGATGTGGCTGGGTAAACAGCTGCAAGGAGGAGTTTAAAAGGGTTACGACTTGATCCATATATAAATCCATATCCGGCAGCTCTCGCCATCGTGGACAATGAAAACCTAAAAATCCCTGTTCATCTTTCATCTTATCACCATCTCTATATTAACATTGTCAAAATAAATTGTCAATTGATATAAATAGCTAAAACATCTGTACTTCAAAACTAAATGAAGCCTTTATAAAAGATGCATCATCCCATATACAATAAACACTTACATCCTAAGTTTCGACAGCTGTTTCTTTCCTATAAAAGCAGCTTTTTCCTTTGCCCTTTTCGCTTTATAGCATCTTTATGTTTTCTTAACATCCTTTATAAGAACTTCATGCCATCTTTATATCCCATCTGCTAAGATGATGGCAAAGAAAGTGAAGGTATTGTATATGAAATTTATAAAACACCATGGACACACATCCATTCTGATTGCCGGCTGTGGCCGTTTAGGCTCTTGTATGGCTTCCAGCTTAAGTCAAGAAGGCTTTGATGTAACCGTGATTGATAAAGATGAAAAAGCATTTCGCCGTTTAAGAGAAACGTTTAGCGGCTTTCAGGTTATCGGCGATGCCAGTGATCTTGACATGCTGCAAAGCTGTGGCATAGCTAACGCAGATATCGTCGTTGTTGCTACTGATAGTGATAATGTCAACTGTATGATTGCTCAGATTGCCAACATGATCTTCCATATCCAACAGGTATATATTCGCTTAAATGATCCGGATAAGGAAGAATTGTTAAAGGATACAAATATTCAGGCAATTTATCCGGCAAAATTAAGTATGCAAGAATTTATCAGAATCAGTCATATTCAATTAAAGGAGATGTATGCATAAATGAAAATCGTAGTAGCCGGAGGTCGCAATAAAGCAGACTTCCTGATTGGTTCACTTTTAGAAAAGCAACATGAAGTTATCGTCATCAATGATGAAGAAAGCTATTGTGCTTATTTATCTGAGAAATATAACATTCCCATCATCACCGGTAATCCTTGTAAACGTTACATCTTAGAGGAAGCAGATATTGAGGATGCTGATATTTTAATTGCGCTTCGTCCCAGTGATGCAGACAATTTGACCATCTGTCAATATGCCAAAAAAAGTTTCCATGTGAAAAAAGTTGTGGCAACCGTTGCCAATCCAAAGAATGTTAAGGTATTTCGATCACTTGGTGTCAATACCACGATATCCGCTACCTATACGATATCGAAAATCATCGAACAAGCGAGTACGATTGAAAATCTTGTGAATTCGCTTACGCTAGCACATGAAAATATTGTCATGAGTGAATTGTTGCTAACAAAAGACTGTAAGGTTATTCATCATAAGATTAAAGATCTACACAATATGCCAGCCAATGCCATCATCTGCTGCATCTTACGTAAACTGCGGATGATCGTGCCCAATGGAGATACCGAATTATTAGAACAGGATAAGCTGCTTATCCTAAGCGATTCCCAAACGCAAGACAGCGTATTATCCATCTTTTCTCAAGGAGTTTCTTTATGAAGATTGTCACGATACAACCACAGCCTATCCAAGGCTATCGTTTGATTCTAGGCTATTTAGGTATGCTATGCATGCTGATTGGGGGCATTACCCTGTTACCGTTGCTGACGTTATTCTTTTATCCACAAGATGGAAAAGAAGCAATCTATTTTCTGTTACCGGGTATGATCAGTATCTTGGTCGGTTTTCTTTTCTATCAACTGATTCGTGGCAAGGAAAAAGGTAGATTAGCCCGCAATCAAGATGCTGTCATTGTTGTTTCTTGTTGGCTGCTTGCCATTGTAATTACCGCATTTCCTTTCATGTTAAGCGGTCATTATGATTTTACCAGAGCGGTCTTTGAAACGACCAGCGGCTGGAGCACTACCGGGTTAAGCGTTGTCGATGTAACGCATACCTCACATTTATTTCTCATGCATCGCAGTACCATCCTTTTCTTTGGCGGCGTAGGGTTGGTAGTAATCATGCTTTCAGTATTAAGTGATACATATGGTATGCGCCTTTACAATGCAGAAGGTCATAGTGATCGTCTATTGCCGAATGTCATAAAAAGTGCTCGCATCATTCTCATCATCTATTTTTGTTATATTAGTGCCGGTGTGCTGTTATACGTTATCTGTGGCATGCCAATCTTTGATGCCATCATCCATTCCATTGGTGCTTTATCTACTGGCGGTTTCTCAAATCAAGCCGATAGCATTGCACATTACCACAGCATTTCGATTGAGATTATTACGATGGTCTTGATGATTTTAGGAAACATTAATTTTCTTGCCCATTTATTTCTATTACGCGGAAAATTTCGTAATTTTTTCTATTACTGTGAGATTCGTTTTCAATTTATTCTCATTGCCTTTGCTATTCCAATTATTGCTTTCCTTTTGGTTAATAACTTACAATATCGATTTGGAGATAGCTTCCGTTTGGCAGCCTTTCAAGTCATCTCTGCTTTGACAACAACCGGCTTTCAAACCATGTCTTCCTTTCAGGGATTGCCTGCCTCCTTCATGCTTATTATGATCATCTTACAGCTGATTGGTGGAGGTATCGGTTCTACGGCGGGAGGTATCAAGCAATATCGTGTTTATGTCATGATAAAACATGTCATGTGGCATCTTCGTTCGCTGTTTCATTCCCAAAAAATGCTTTATACCCATAAGATCTATAAGGTAGAACGCAAAGAAAAAATAGAATCCGCAGAAATCTTTTCCTGTTCAACTTATATCTTTATGTATCTGGTTATTTTTCTCTTAGGAAGTCTGCTATTGAGCCTTTTTGGATTTTCTTTACAAGATGCCATGTTTGAATTTTCCAGTGCCCTTAGTACGGTCGGCTTATCCACCGGCATCATGAATTATCATGCTGCTGATGCCATCTTATGGATTGGAACCTTTGGAATGTTTGTGGGAAGATTAGAGATTTATGTTGTCATCCTGGCCATTTTACGACTGCGTAAAGATGGGTATCACTATCTTCATACACTGAAAAAAGCTTAGAAATCTGTTATAATGAGGTCATGAAAATGAAAAATAAAAATGTTACAACGCTTTTGCGTCATTTCTTTATCACCACAGCAATCATTTTTATATGCACACTTGTTTCTTTATTCTTTGTCGAACTGCATATCCGTACCGAAAATATCATCATGATTTATTTGCTGGGTGTCCTTTTTATCGTCATCGAAACGAAACAGCTGGTATGGGGCATCGCTTCTAGCTTCATCAGTATCATCACCTTTAATTATTGCTTTACCCAGCCGTTATATTCCCTGCATATCCATGATCCGAATTATATCATCACCATCATCATCTTTCTCATTGTTTCCATCATCACGAATATTTTAATGGGAAAATTGCAAAAGCATGCGGCGATTGCTCGCTATAATGAGCAACAGACATTGGCCTTTTATGAAATATCCAAATCCTTTTTAAATCTTTCAGGAATCCAAACTATTTTCATGCATACTATACATGCTCTTTATGAAAATCAAAATATCATAAGTGTCTTATACTATTATGATGAAAAAAGTAAACAGCTGCAACGTTATCAGGATGCTGCTATGCCTCTGGCATTACATGTTGTTGACGAGCTTGCCGCATGGTGCTATAAACATCAAAAAGTTTGCGGACATGCTACTGCCATAAATGGCAATGAACAATGGAGCTATCATCCACTATGCCATGGTGAAGAAATACTTGGCGTATATGCTATTTCTCATACCCCAGAGCTTACTAAAGAAAATGAATTATTCATTCATACGCTGATTGCACAAATGGTTATGGCTTTAGAACGCGAACAATTATATGCACAGCAGGAACAAAGCCGCATTGCTATTGAAAAAGAGAAACTACGCAATAATTTACTACGTTCATTATCACACGATTTGCGTACACCGCTAACGAATATCGCTGGTTCGAGTGCCGTATTGTTAGAAAATGATGATGTTTTTGACTCTGGAATGAAAAAAAAGCTGATGAAAAGCATCAGTAATGATGCTCAGTGGCTAACTCAATTAGTAGAAAACCTGTTAAATATGACGCGTATTCAAGATGGTCGTTTGTTATTGAGCAAGCATTATGAAGTTGTAGATGATATTATTTGCGAAGCTTTACAACGCTGTGAATCACGCAAAGGAAGTCATACCCTTTCTGCTCATCTTCCTGAAACAATACAATTAGTAAATATGGACGGACAGCTCATTATACAAGTGCTGGTTAATTTTATTGATAATGCAATCAAACATACACAACCAACTTCCCATATTGATATTTATTATACACAAAAGAAAGGAAAAGCCTGTTTTGAAGTGAGTGATGATGGCAATGGCATTCCTGATAACATAATCGATACACTTTTTGACAGTTTTGTGACAACGAAAAGTGAACGTTCAGACGCAAAACGCGGTGTTGGTCTAGGCTTATCCATTTCCAAAGCGATTATCGAAGCACATGGAGGAACCATTTACGCTCATAATAGAGCAGACGGTCATGGTGCAATATTGGGTTTTTACTTGTAAGGAGGAATTTCCATGAAGGATAAAATATTATTGATAGAAG
Organism: Eubacterium sp. 3_1_31; assembly: GCF_964249515.1. Taxonomy (NCBI): domain Bacteria; kingdom Bacillati; phylum Bacillota; class Clostridia; order Eubacteriales; family Eubacteriaceae; genus Eubacterium; species Eubacterium sp. 3_1_31. The sequence goes on along the minus strand of NZ_CAXUBY010000009.1, from coordinate 20,750 downwards.
ATGATAAAAGTATTCAGCGATTTTTACGTATCTCATTAGAAACAAAGGATTATAAAGTTATCAGCGCTGAAACAGGTATTGAAGGCATTTCCTTATATATGACAGATAACCCTGATTTGATCTTACTGGACCTAGGACTTCCTGATATTGATGGAATGGAGGTACTTTCTCAGATACGCGCACAGAGTGAGGTTGCGATTTTAGTCGTATCTGCACGTGGACAGGAACAGGAAAAAGTGGAAGCTTTGGATCATGGAGCGGATGATTATATCACGAAACCATTTCATATAAATGAGTTATTAGCACGTGTGCGAGTAGCTTTACGCAAGAAAACAAGTGATGTTATCAAGACAAAAGTATTTACGATGGATACATTGAAAATCGATTTTGAGAAATATAAAGTATTTGTTGAGGATAAAGAAATTCATATGACGCCTATTGAATATAAATTACTCGTATTATTAGTTGAAAATGCCGGTAAAGTTTTAACACATAGCTTTATTATTCGTAAGATTTGGGGATATAGCACAACTGAGGATTCACAATCCTTGCGAGTCTTTATGGCAAATATTCGTAGGAAAATCGAAAAGGACAGTGCCCATCCTCGCTACATCATCACGGAAGTCGGTGTAGGATATCGTTTTGTAGAATCATAAGCAGTAGGTGAATACACAAAAAAGCTCTTTATTTTCATCCTATTTCTCTTATTTCATGTGCGATGGTTTGGTATCGATGACAGATTTCATTATACTATATATGATAGAAATCAAAGAGGCGGCTACGCACACACCTATTACACTACCGATAATTTCTAGCATCATGATCGCCTTCCTTTTTACACCTTTATCTTAACGAAAAAGTCATCAATGTGCTGTTAGGATTTGCGAAAGCGCATTAAGGTGAGGTTAAGAAACGATAAATCTGAAGTATCATGTATCCTATAAGGTATTCCCTTCCTTATATGAAACAAGTACAGCATAAAAAAAGCGATAAATAACACGCTTTTTTCCATCTTAGATGATTAAAAAGCCTTAAGCATGACTATCCTTCATTCAACTATGCTTTTTACATGTATCATAAAATAAGAAAAATTAGCATATTATATCGCTTTTTTGATTATAGCGTGATTTCGTTTACCAAATTGGTTTCAAATAAAGCTTTCACCACTTTTGGATCTTGACTCTTTCCCAATGCCCACATTAATTTTGTGAGCGCTGCTTCACTTGTCATATCTAAGCCTTGTATCACACCTTTTTGTAATACTTTCTGTCCCGTTTGATAGATGGAGAAATCGCTATTTTCATAAAGGCATTGACTGCATGCAACTACGCTAATGCCTTTTTCTACCATCATTTCTAGTTTTTGGATCAGATCGCGGCGTTCAAAATGCATCCCACCTGCACCAAAAGCCTCAATAACCACGCCTTTATAATTCATCTGTAATAACATATCGAAGATATCAGGATTGATTCCTGGAGTTAGTTTCAACAAAAATACTTGCTCACATAATGTTTCATTGAGTCTAAATTTACCACGAGGATGTATCAGTAATGGTTGTTGTAGCGTCATGCCTCTAGCGCTAACTAAACCAACTGGCGGAACATTTACACTTTCAAATGCATTTAGATGCATTGTTCTTACTTTAACCGCTCTGGTGCCAAGAATCAGCTGACGATTAAAACAAACATATACACCTGTTAAAGCATCCTGCATAGCTGCATGAAACGCACAGCGAATATTGTCAACACCATCACTGAGGGGATGTTGTAAGGGCAATTGTGAACCTGTCACAATGACCGGGATGGGGAGATTTTCCAACATAAAGGATAAAGCGCTTGCCGTATATGCCATGGTATCTGTACCATGCGTCAATACAATACCATCATATTCTGGTACAACTTCGTAAATACGTTTCGCTATTAACAACCATTCTTCCGGTTGCATATTACTAGAATCTAGGCGCAATAAATCTTCACAGTAAATTTTTGCGTATTGCTGATGATGCCCTAAATATCCAATTAACTCTTCACTTGTTAAAGCAGGTACTAAACCTTCTTCACTTTCACTAGAGGCAATGGTTCCTCCTGTTGTTAAAAATAATATTTTTTTCATATTGTTTTATCACCTTTTCATCTTTTTAATTATACCTAAAACAAGGGGAAACTTCTATTCCTTTTCATTCGATATTCGTATTTTATGAATGTCGGTTATCGGCACTTTGAGACATGGCCGTTTCTGCTTGATTTTATAAAAAGAATTTTTCAAAAAAGTTGAAAAAAGTATTGCGTTATCATATTCTATATGATATTATAATATGGCACTTGCGAAGTGCGATAAATAGATTGTGGCGCGTTGGAGAAACGGTTAACTCACATGCCTTTCACGCATGCACTCACGGGTTCGAATCCCGTACGCGTCACCATGTGCCTTAATAGCTCAGTTGGTAGAGCATCCGGCTGTTAACCGGCAGGTCACAGGTTCAAGTCCTGTTTAAGGCGCCATATAACAAAGCAAGCCTTCTATGGAAGGCTTTTTTTGTGCATACGATTTGTACATACCAATGAATGAATCTGTGACCTTCCTTTGTAAGAGGATGCTCGTATAAGACGCATCAGCACTTCGCAAAGTACTCATAAGTGATAAAGAGGTGCGATTAAGGTAGCATTCTTTATATTGTAACTCACGTATCTCAAAATAGCTATGACTTTCATCCCATAGTTGATAAATAATAGATATGATTTATTTCAAGCCACGTACCTAACAAAGCAATCGATAAGTTAAAATAACAATAAAATATCTTTAGGATCGGTAAAGATGTAATCGGCCTCACCAGTTATATTCGACTGTTTCCAATTTGCGAAACCACTGCGCATGCCGGCGGACTTTGCACAGCGTATATCGGTTAACATATCGCCAATATAAAGACAATTAGCTTTATCGGCACCACTTACTTCTAAATATTTATAAAGTGGTTCCGGATCAGGCTTATGTTTTGAGGTATCATCCGCACATAGTATAATTGAGAATCGTTTATTGAACTGGAAAGGAGTAAAATATCGATCATATTCTTCCTTAGTGCGAGAAGTGACAATGCCTAACGTGCATCCTCTTTGTGTCAGTTCCCTAAGCATATCTTCCATACCATCAAAGTACTTCATTTCTTTTGCGAATCGTTCATATTGCTTGATCCAATATTGTTCAAAATCATCCTTTACATCCACTTGCAATATCTTTAAAGCAGCTTTGCTGGTAATGCCTAAAACCACACGCAACGCTTCTAATGTAAAATATCTATTCACCTGAGCTAGTAATGTCTGCTGCCACGTTTTTAGCACAGCCTCTTCGCTATCAATCAGCGTACCATCTAAATCAAAAATTATATGTTGTTCCTTCATCCCTTTTCCTCCTCATATGTGTTAAGTGTAACACGGTTTTTCTTCTTTATGATCATTGTAAATATTTTCTTCACCTTTAAAAGTTTTCATCATCTTCTAGTCTTATAACACCAAAGGCTTAACTTCATCCGTAAATACCACATGCTTTTCCTTTGATATCTAACATAGTTAGCTTTAGCAAGTTTTTCTATTTGCTTTTGATTGTTCCCTTCTTTTTATCATCCCTTTCTTTTAATACAAAAAAAACCCTATAAGCTTAGCACGCTTTTTTATCGTGTCTATCTTATAGGGTATCACTTAATGATGAGTTCTCTGTAAATTCCTAATAGCCTTACCTTTTCAATCGCCATAGGACTATTTCCTGCTTCTTACCTATTTAGAGGACTTTGCCTAAACCAATTAGGATATCCATCCTCCTAATTACTTAGCTGTGTCCCACCTTCATAAGCAAAACTTAATTTTCAGAGAACACACACCTTCTTCATCTCTATAGATTTAGCATAGCTCTATCAATTTATTCGCAATGCATAACTTCATATTCATCTGCTTAAGACCATCCGCAAATTTCACATGCATCATGCCATCCGCAATTTTCATGATTTTTCCTTCACCAAGCTGCACATGACGAATCATCATCCCTCGTTTAAGAGAAGTCAGTCGCAGTTTTTTGGCAGTAGGTGTTGCAACTGTCGCTGTTTCATTTCTTTTTTCTTCTTCCATCTTTTCATGTAGTTCATACAGATAAGGAGATATTTCCAAACGATGTGTCGTACAACGCTTGCTGGCAAAAAACTCCAATTCATGCTTCGCTCTTGTCATTCCATGATAGAACAGCATTCGCTCTTTCTGACTATCTTCTTTTTGAGGAAGAATCCCACGGATACAATCTAAAATGCATACACGATCATATTCATAACCTTTTGCATCCGCTAAAGAGCAAATCGTGATACGACTGATAGGATCTGCCTGATAATCTTTTAATGCACCTAAATGATATAGGAATTCATCCGGATCTTCATATCGCTGTGCCAGTATCTCAAAAGCTAAAATAACAGGAGCATTCATAGCGATACCTTCTTTGCGTAAGGTTTCATTATATCCCATTTTCTCTTTGATGAAGATGACCATATCCAAAGTAGATTTATTTTCAGCCATGCGAATCCGTTCCATTAAGGACGCTAATTTCTTTTTACCTGCTTGTTTATAGCTGCTTTCCATAAGTGCCTGATATACATCTACCGCTTCATCTGCTTTTAAACGTTCACTGACTTCTAATAAAACACGTTTCGAGATATCCAACCCCATGGCTTCATATACCTCATAAAAAGCTCGCATATCTCTAGGATCTATTAATAATTCAATAAAGTTCCACATATCTCTAACAAACTTATCTTGTAAGAAATGCTTCATATTGCCCTGATAACTGAATGAAATACCTTTTTCTTTAAATAATTCAATCAAAGGTACTGCCATTGCAAAATCATGGTATAAAAAAGCCGTTTCCTCTTCGTCTTCTTCTACCTTTTTCAAGGCATAGGCATATAATTTAGATAGATCCGCAAAACCTTTAAACTTTAATTCACATGTTTCCTGTGAGATACTTTGCAGACCTTCCTTATCTTTATAATAAAAACGATTGCAGGCATCTGTAATTGTCGCATTATTACGATAATTACCATTTCTGGTTAAGATTTCCCCATTGGCATAGGTCTGTGTAAAGGCATCTAAAGCCTGTGGATAAGCAGCTCTATGCTGGGCAATGGAAACATCCATATCGGCACATAAGAATAACTCATGTGTTGAAGATGAAACCATCTTTAATAACATATGCGCAAGAAAACTCAGTTCCTGAGCATCGTCCACGTGAACAAAGTGACAATGCTTTTTCACATCTTCTAATAGCACCGTATCTTTTACTAAAATCTCCGTAGCAACGGCTAAAATATCATCATAATCATAAATATCTTTTTTATCCTTGAACTTTGCATATTCTTTGTATAACGCAAGAAAATCAAGGTTCTTCCTATCCGCTATCATGATTTCTGATATCTGTTTTTCCGGCATCATCAAATTGCGACATTCACTGATCTTCCCCATTACTTCGCTGCATTGTTCCTTTGTTAAGGTAATGGCAAACATATCCTTACATAAACGACGTATCACACTGCTCATATCACGATAAGCCTTAGGTAACAATCTTCCTGTTGCTTCACAATGACGACGAATCAGCGCATAAGCAAAACTATAGATATCCACAAAAGATGGTATTTCACCATCATCCCCAAAATAGAAGCGATACTGTTTCGTCATCTCTTTTGCCATACGTTTATCATAAACAATATTCAGCATTTCTTCCTTTTGCGCCATCTCACTCTTCAATAGGTAAGCAATACGGCTCAAGAAAAGGAATGTTTTACCACTCCCTGATTTACCTTTCACAAGCATTGGATGTTGCTGCAACGTCAATAAAGCTACCTGTTGTTCATCCAGTTTTAGATCATATTCTTCTAAAAATTCTACTTCTGTCATACACTCACCTTTTCAAATTCTTACAGTAAAACATTATAACGTATAATCCCTTAAATATCTAACATTTTCCAACTATTTTTCTGCTTTTTTACTACTTTCCAAGTGTAACCTCTTACAGTCTTTTCGTTATATCTTCATCTGCATCTTTCCCTGTTTTTTTTCTTCTATACATCTAAATTTACCCTTTAGACGATACCCACCTTGCTGATTAACCAAACATTTCTACACTTTTTTCTTACCTATGCAGATGGCTCTATGTTATAGTTGCATATCAAGACTCATGACATGATATAAACGATGTTTTTGAAAACGATCCTCATGACAAAGTACTCGGTGTTTTAGAATAGCTGAATTTAACACATGGGGTTCCTAATGGGATGATGGTAGGTTAAAATTCTTCCTTACAAATCATTCTAGGCTTCCTTTCGTAAGTTACTTTTATATTTATCCTTTGGGTAGCATTAAAGTAAGGATGTTGTATAGTTCTATAATTCATAAGGTAAATTAAAGTAATTCAACAAACCAATATACATGGCAAAGGCAAAACGGAACTGTTCATTTTTAAGTTTCACCGCATCCTGAGGATTGCTAAGGTATGCCAGTTCTACTAAGATTGCCGGCATAGCTGTTCTACGCAATACATATAATGAAGGATTTGCTCTTACCAGATTATCCTTTGTGCCAACAAATGCAACAATAGAATCTAGTTCTTCATGAGCCAATTCAGCTGCTGTAGATTCTAATGAATATACATATACCTCTGTTCCATTGATAGCTGGATTGGGATTAGAATTCACATGGATACTGATAAAATAATCTGCCGGCCAATCATTGGCCATATCGACACGCGCACGTAAGGAAGAACTCTGATCGGTTCCTACCACTGTATCTAAGGTACGTCTGGATACTCGAACATCAAAATTGGAATCGGCAAATAACAAAGCAGCCAGATAAATCCCGACCCAATAGGTTACCTCTGCCTCCACGACTCCATTTCCACTTGCTCCTGCATTGACGTTCCCTATGTTATGTCCTTGATCAATAAAAATTTTAATCGCCATAAATTTCCCTCTTTTCTTTCTTATCGTATGTAAAGTGAGTGAAATGGTCTGGTATAGTTGCCTAGACTGCATGTAAGAATGCAGAAAAATACATGTTCTTTTTTCATCCGACTGTTATAATAAAAGCAAGAGGTAAATAAGGATATAAACACATCGAAGTGTTGATTCTTTACCGGAAAGGAAAATACATGCCACTGTTTCAGAACAGCAGCATGTAAGAAAAAAAGAATGAAAGAAGTAACGATTCGTGGACAGCGGGTTCCTTCCCTTATGCAAGGTTGTATGCGCATATCCAATCTAAGTGAAGCACAGGTGGATGCTTTACTGCATTTTGATCTTGAACATGGGATAAACTTTTTTGACCATGCTGACATCTATGGTGGAGAAGGTGTTTGTGAAACTATTTTTGGGAATGTTCTGAAGAAACAGCCTGCCTTGCGTGATAAGATGTTTATCCAAAGTAAATGTGGTATTCATCGCAGTGAAACCAATCACTATGATTTTTCTAAGGACTATATCATCGAATGTGTGAATAAGAGCCTAGAGCGTCTACAGTGTGGATATCTAGATTATTTGTTATTGCATCGTCCTGATGCGTTAATGGAACCTAAAGAAGTTGCTGATGCCTTTGATACGTTATACAGCAGCGGAAAAGTACGTCATTTCGGCGTTAGCAATCATAATCCTTATCAAATTGAACTATTAAAAACGGCGCTGCAACAGCCACTTGAAATTAATCAGATGCAGATGAGCCTTCTGCATACCCCGATGATCGACGCTGGTTTGAATGTAAATACATTTGATTCTCATGGTATTGAACGAGGCGCTATGACCTTGGATTACTGTCGTTTGCATGCGATTACCATGCAATGTTGGTCACCTTTCTTATATGGGATGTTTGAAGGCAATTATCTTGATAATCCAAAATTTCCAGAAGTGAATCAGCGGTTACAGGAATTAGCAGATGATTATCATACAACAAAGGCAGGTATTGCAATTGCCTGGTTACTACGTCATCCTGCGAATATGCAGGTGGTACTTGGTTCATGTAATACCTCACATATCAAAGATATCATCGATGCAAGTGATATCGTATTGACGCGTGAAGAATGGTATTCCCTTTATGTGGCTGCACAAAATCCTTTGCCATAGGTTTTAGATTTTAAAGATGAATGGTTGAGAAAATTTATCAAAGAATTAGCATATGTAGATCACACATATGCTTTTTTAACAGAAATTTTACATTTAACGATTGGTTTTTGATGACTTTCCTGTATAATAAAGGTCATGAAAGGCGGTTATAGTAATATGATTTTAAATTTCATTCGTGGCTTTTGTATGGCATTGGCAGACAGTGTTCCTGGCGTATCAGGAGGTACCGTAGCTTTCCTGCTAGGTTTTTATGATAAATTTATTGGTTCTTTAGATGCATTAGTTGCAGGTTCTATGCAAGAAAAAAAAGAAGCAATCATCTTCTTAATTAAAATTATGGTTGGCTGGGTCGTTGGTTTCTTAATGGCAGTCAGTATTCTTGCGAGTATCTTTGATGCTCAAATTTATAAAATTAGTTCTTTGTTTATGGGCTTTATCCTTTTTGCCATTCCGATTGTTGTTAAAGAGGAAAAAGCAAATATGAAGTTTAATGCCAGTAGCATTATTGCCGGTATTATCGGTATTGCCATTGTCGCATTGATTACATATTTTAATCCGATTGCTGGTCAAGGTAGTACAGTGGATCTAAGTAGTTTAAATATATCTTTAATTTTATATGTATTTGTTGCAGCGATGTTTGCTATTTCGGCAATGGTGTTACCCGGAATCAGTGGTTCTACCTTATTATTGATTTTCGGACTTTATGTTCCTATCATAAGTGCTGTTAAAGCGGTGATTAGCTTTAACTTAGATTATCTGCCAATCCTGATTGTCTTTGCATTGGGGATCTTAGCGGGAATTGTTTCAGTAGTGCGGGTTATCAAATGGGCTTTAGATAAACATCGTTCGATTATGATATTTCTGATAATCGGTATGATGATTGGTTCTTTTTATGCCATCATCATGGGACCACAAACATTGTCAACACCAAAAGCACCATTGAGTTTTAGTTCTTTTGATATTTTATGGTTTGTAGTTGGTGGACTTATTATCTTTGGTTTGCAGAAGATGAAGGATGTTACAGAAAAGGCAGATTAATACGTTATTTGGAAGGTAAATCCAAAGAGGATTTGCCTTTTTTATTTGTAAATACTTACATATAGACATCTGAATTTCTCGTAAGAAGTACGACCGATTATCCTCAATAATTTTTCATCTAAAATCAATAATTTCAACTCACATACCTCATAAGAGGTACGACGGAACCGGGGAGATCGCAGTATACATATACAATTTATTTCAACTCTCGTACAAGAGGTACGACAGCTGCAGATCAACACGTATGAACAATTAAAATTATTTGAACTCACGTACCTCACAAGAGGTACGACTGGTCGTAGATTTCAATATCTCCAAAATTACCATTTCAACTCACGTACCTCACAAGAGGTACGACAGTTGTTCATATTTATCACCTACCATATATTCATATTTCAACTCACGTACCTCACAAGAGGTACGACTATTATCGAAGTTATCTTTAAATCATTAAACAAAAAATTTCAACTCACGTACCTCACAAGAGGTACGACGATAGCAACTGACTTATATGTATTTAGACAGATGATTTCAACTCACGTACCTCACAAGAGGTACGACTGATGTTGACAGTAAAATGACCGGTTTAAAGGGTATTTCAACTCACGTACCTCACAAGAGGTACGACACCAACAACTAACCAACAATCAACCACTATAAAAATTTCAACTCACGTACCTCACAAGAGGTACGACCGATTCATGCGATGAAAAATTGTCTTCACGTCGGATTTCAACTCACGTACCTCACAAGAGGTACGACTATCAAAACCAAAGACATTACCCGAATGGTATGAATTTCAACTCACGTACCTCACAAGAGGTACGACACGCGTATAATAATCGATAAATACAGCGTCATTTATTTCAACTCACGTACCTCACAAGAGGTACGACCTTTAAATTTGATTTGACCTAACCAAGTTTGAAATATTTCAACTCACGTACCTCACAAGAGGTACGACGCAAATTGGGAAGTGCTTAATACTTGCCAATGATGATTTCAACTCACGTACCTCACAAGAGGTACGACCACAAAATTGAGTTAACAGATGAGCGTACAGGTATTTCAACTCACGTACCTCACAAGAGGTACGACAGCAAATATTGCTTTTAATCTCGATATTAGTAACAATATTTGCATTAAATTAACATAAAAATTAAATTTCTATCAAATAAAAGCATAAAAATCCAATTAAAATAATCAAAAATAGGTGCGAATGTCCTAGGAAATTTATGTTAGCTTCACATTCGCACCAACATTTAAAAAATCAAAGGTTCCGTAACATCGAATGTTGGTTTTGCTCCAATATGAATAATCTTATTTTTATAATTATTCCCTAAAAGATAGAAGCGTAGGCTGTCTTTACTTTCATCGATTTCAGTAGACAATACATGCTGCAATTCAACATATTCTTTTTGATTTACATTGCATTCAAACACTGAATTTTGTACTCGCAATCCATAATTCAAACAATGCTTAGCTACCTTCCTTAAACGTTTCCTCCCAGCTTTATCCTCTGTATTCACATCATATGTTATTAATACCATCATAATCATCACTTCCACAAAAATGGTGCATATTCATCTAAATCACCTCTTAAGTACCGAGCTAATAATTGTGCTTGTACGAAAGGCACCATACCCCATTCAATTTTTTCTTTTAGATAAGGATGTGTAATCTGTTCGTTTTTCTTGTTTTGCCAAGTTGCCAGAAATATTCGTCTACCTTCTTCATTTAAAAGAACAGCATTATTTTCTTTCTTTATAAAATGAGCACTTGTTAAAATTTTCTCATTTATAAGTGTTATAACAAATCTGTCTACCATGATTGCTCTTAATTCTTCCATAAGATCTAAGGCTAATGAAATCCTGCCAGGTCGATCTTGATGTAAAAAACCAACATAAGCATCTAATCCGACACTTTCACATGCAGAAGCACAATCATGAGATAACAATGTATAACCAAAAGAGAGCAATGCATTTATGTTATCTTCTGGCGGTCTTTTATTTCTGCCATGAAAGAAAAATACATCTTTTTGCTGCAATATTAATTCATCTAGTACACTAAAATAGGCAACAGCAGCTTTTCCTTCAAAACCCATTAACATTTTACGATCATTTACACTTTGTAGATTGCACAAACATTCCTGCATGATGGAAACAGCATTTTTAATAGCATTTACATCCACACGCATCGCGTGATCACGCACTACTCTAGCTAATACCCACTTTGCATTATATATCTTTCCTATCAACATATTTTTCGCGATGGCTAGACTTTCCATCTCTGAATCAGATATCCGATATTGTTTTTTTCGCAATACCACATTACCATATTGTTCACCATTTACTCTAGCTAAAAAGCGTCCATGTGAACTCAAAAAAGTCAATGCAATGTTTCTTTGAGCACAAGCATGCATTAAGTCTGGGCTTGCCCCTGCATATCCAAAAGTGATAATTCCTTCTAAATTATGAAAAGGTATACGTTTTTCTTTATCATCACCTATTTGTATCTTTACCGTTTCACCATCCAGCGATAAATAAGCATCTGGTGACGTAATATATAAAATATTATTTAATTTTTTCATCTTCTGCTTCCTCATGCAATTTTCTCTTGATGTAGGTATTCACTGTTTCTTTATTAGCTATCTCAGGCAGACATATGTTTTGTAAGTAACATCGTTTGCATTTTGCAGAAGGTTTTACTTTAGGTGTATAAGATTTTTCATAATATGCATGCATCTCTTGAAATGCGCTTTCTACTTGTTTACGTAATGCTTCTGAAAACTCCACTTCTTCTCTCCTAGCAATTTCATGATAAAACAAATACCCTTTATCAATGTTGCAATCAAACATTTCTTCTAAAGCGATTGCCTGTGTACACAATTGCAAACAATCCATTTCAGTTGTTTTAGGTTTTCCTTTTTTCTATTCCACAGGATAAGGTTTCCATATGCCTTCCCTATTGAATAATTTTATCCCTTGCTTATCTTTATGAAATTCCACCACATCACAAAATCCATGTGCTTTTAATGCATAAGAGTGCACTTCTAAACTTCTTGTGATTAAGATATCTCCTCTTTTTTCAGTAAATGATCCATCGTGGGCATGTTCATGAACTATCGACCCTAAAACTGTTAAATCGTTATCTTCCTACTCTTTTTCAATGTGTATTAATGCCCACTGTCTACGACAAAAGGAAAAGTGCTGAATACCTGCTATATCAAGGAAATCTATATCTTCCCATTTATTCATAAGTTTCAGGTTTTAAATCAGGGTAATCTTCCGTATAAATTTCATAATCATTTATATCAGAGGACATGCTTTTCTTGACATCTATCTTTAAAGTACGATGAACCTTTGCAGATGAATATTGACCATTTGCACAATTATGCTTCCACCAAAACATCTTTAGTACTTCCATACTACCATCAGGACGTGCAGCAGAACAATCATTTTCAAATAATGTGCGCAGTGCCTCCTTAATAACCTCAGCATCTTCTTCGCTAAAGCCAGTCTTTTCTGCTAATTGACAATTGATACTTCCCTTAAATACATAAATACCAAAATCTACACGATGCTTTGTCCCCATGGTGTCTGAGCTTTTCTTATCACCACTTTCACCATTTACGCTCTTTGTAATCTGCAATCCAGATACTTCCGCCGGTTCAATGCTATATGCTGATTGTACAGATACCGGACCTCTAACACTGACACTGACGCCAGCTGTTGAGCCTTTTTCTTTAAAGGCAAATACTTGCCCAAAACTTCGTACATCTAGCCATGATTTACATGCAGCTTCTGCATAAAGTCCTCTATTCTTAGCTTTTTTTGCAGCTACAACCTGCTCATTATTATCAGCTCTTTCTTTTAAACTATCATATCCATCTGTTGCTCTATCTTCAGATTGTACAAAAATATCGTATCCCATATCTTGCATACGGTTTCTGATTTTTCTTTTAATACAAACATCAGATACTTCTCCATACCCATCTAAGGTCGTTCTTGGACGGTTTCCATTTAATGGATCACCATTAGGATTCGCATAGCGAACAGAAAATACTACTGCAAAATCAATCTTGTTTTTTAAGGTACTCATATTATTTATCCTCGCTTTCTTCTTGTTTATTTGTTTTATATCGCAATTCATCAAGCTGTGCGCAATAGCTTAAAATAAAACATTTATCTAATGCACCATCTAACTGATATTTCTCTTCATTCAGCAGTGTGTTAGCCAGTTCATTCATTTCTTCGTTCAAGACTTTAAAACGATAATTTTTATTCTTCCTTAACTTTACCTGGTAAGGCTGTAATCTTAGGTAAAGTTGTTCCCAAGTTTCTAATGGTCTTAACTGAAAGCGCCGCATATAGCGCTCCGCATTGGTTTCTCTATCTCTTACGCCCATAGTTTCTAAAGCTTCTTTTTCTACTTCTTGCGCATAAGCAAGTAAGCGTCCCCATAAATAACTAATATCCATTTTTTGTTTATCTAGTCCCATGATCCAGACCTCCTTTTCTGACGCTATATCATTCAGATATTTTCTTAAAACAGCACAACCGATATGTAAATCAGCATCATATTCTCCACTTGACATAGTATAGGGTTTATATAAGCGTTGGCAAATATGATCCACTAATGCATAAGGCAGTTTACGCCCATCCATGATACAGCTTAATAATTCCTTTGTTGTTGCTTTTTCTATTTCTTTTTTAATGCTATTACCATATGCGCAATGGATGATACTCTTAATCGAAGGCGTGCCGGTGTAACGTATACGTTGGTAGATTTCTTTCCCTTTTGCATCTATTTGTTTTTCAAAACGAATAACATTTTGCCATGCACAGGATGCATACCACTTACCTATACGTTGTAAGAAAGCAGAACCTTTTAATTCACTGTAATACGAAATTGAAAGTCTTCCTGTAGTGGCAGAATCTAAAGCCATAATGACAACATCTTCATCTGGATCTTGAAATCTTTTGGTATAGTATCCTGATAAAGCTTTATTTAATGCATACGCATAATCTTCCTGTATATCTATTTTAATTTCCTTTTCATCATCAAAATCAAAGATATTGTCTAGTGGGTTGATAAGCTCAACTTTTTTTAATCCCCATGCAACGATGGCTAATTCACCAGAACCATATAGCTTCCCTTGACGTTCAATCAGCCATTTCAAGGCATTGTGTATTTTCTGGGATGCTTCATAGCCAATACCTGCACATTGTGCACTATCAGTTAATAGTCCTAAGTAAGTGAAATTGGTTGTATCATTTGATGATATCAATTTCGCTTTATCAGCAACATTGCGTATCTTATTAGGATGTTTTGTAGATAGCGAGGTATGTTCCCCACTAATATAGCAAAGCCCTTTTTGTTCAATCATCGGTTCATAGTATGCAGAAAAAGACTTTATTAAATCTGCTTCCATCCATAGTTTATGAAAGTGCCCATCTTCATCCTCTACAATAAAACGAAGTACCGCACTGCTCTGTTCTGTTACTAATTTGAAGATATCAATGCCATCTGTGTCAACCATGCGTTTTTTGCTAAGTTTTCCATTCTCATCAACAATCAGAATGTCTTGCTGTACAAGATCATGCAGCAACGTTCCTTTATCCAAATATGTATAAAGCGATTTTAAAAGTGATGTTCCCAGTTTTCCTTGTGCCGATTGGATCCATGCCTGCAGTTGTTGCATATAAATCGCATGGCTATCATAAAGCTTTTTTTCATCTGAATATTGTGCTAGATTTTTTGCCATGAAATAAAGCTTATCAAACAGTGGATGGGGAACCTTGTTGGCATCCTTACCCGAACGACAAGAAGAATCAATGGTACTTGGTATCATTGTTTTTGCATTCGCTTTCGGAATAAGTACTGCTTGTATACTACCATCTTGAAACAACGTACATTCGATATGTGCACTTACGGTTGTATAACCGATTGGTAACAATATCCGATGATTATTATCGGCAATTCCTACCTTATCCAAACAATTATCATAAGTTTCACATAGCTTTACCGCCCAGCTCATACCTCATCACCATCCTTTAAGAAGGAAAAGTTCTGACCGGGAATGAACAGTTTTTCTTCTTTCATAACACGCAAATCATTTTGAATAGGACAATTTTGTTGTTGTGGGAATTCAATAATGCCATGCTTCATCTGTGGATAGAAAAACAGCGCTCTTAATTTCTCATCCGCACTTTGTTCCGGATATTGATAGCTATGAAACATTAAGCCAAACGTCATGGCCGCAACATTATCATAAGCTGAACTTCCTTCGCCAAATATGCATGGTTCTACTTCTGCAACACATTCTCTGGTCCCAAGAAATACATCTCGCTTGCCACCTTTTTCCAGCATACGTTTAGCAATTTGATAATGTTTATCTTCGTTGCGATCTTGTTTCAAATCGGGACGATTTTCATTCCATACAAAATGTGCTTCAATCTGATACTCTACATCATACAAATAGGTGTAAAGGGATAGTGAATTCCCTTGCGATTTGCTGATGGCACCATCATAAACCAAAGGCCGCATTCCTTTTGCTTCTGTTTGAATTTGTTTCATCACACGACACTTATCAATCATCCATTCGATCGTTGGTTTCCAATATATCGCTTCTACAATACCTCGTAAAGCACCATAGGTTGGAATTTGATATGACATCTTTTCTCCACCCATACGCGTGATGGGATCCGTAAATAACGCATATTGCCCCTGCACTTTAAATTGAATTTTATTTTCTCTCATATTTCATCACTCCTTTCTTCATAGAAAATAGCCACCTTTTTGTGCCATCATGTGGAATCCACACGTTTCATCATAATAACCATCATTCAGTATCATCACCCCCAAGTCTTTTATAGCTGTAAAGCAGTCTTGATAGTGATTCCCTTGTGTATATACTTCAATGCTATAACGCTGTGCTTGTTTTATTAACGTATCGATGCGTTCATAATCTTTTATATCCGCACATAATTCGGTGATGATGTCTTCACCTTTGCCATATGGTACAATTACTGTTGTCGTTGCATTAGGTATTACTTCAAATAAATCGCCAGCTTTACGAAAAGCTTGCCGCATAACACATTGTTTTTTCTCATCATTACTGAATTGCTTTATACTTTGTTCATTTTCTGACAATAAATCATATAGATTGTAAGTCACTTGTCCAACTTTTTTAATATAATCTGTTTCGATAGCTAATTCGCTCTTATAAGCAGAAAGGTTTTCATAGTAAAATTTATAGTAGCTATGCAATGTCTTCTGTGATGCGATATTATTATCGTATTGTAGTGGATTATCTCTGAATTTTTTCAATACTCGAAGGGTCAATGCTTTTGCTCTGGCAATTTCTGATAGTCTTGATAAATTTTCATCAGCATCCGAAAAAATATACGTAATTCCTTCTTCATATTCACGATTTCGATTACAGCGTCCAGCTGCTTGAATAATACTGTCTAAACCTGTACAAGCACGCCACACAGTTTCAAAGCTTAAATCCACTCCTGCCTCAATCAAAGATGTGCTGACACAAATGACTTTCGTATCTTTCTTTAAAGCTGTAGTCATCTCTTTAATCATATCTTCTTTATGCTGTGCACACATTGTATTCGCCAAGAAGAATATTTTATAATCTTTATCCAAAAGAGTCTTAAGTTCATGGTAAACATCATAAGCTCTTTTCTTTTGGTTTAGGATAATTAGAGCCGATTGGCGTAATTGCATATCCTCGCTAATTACCTTTACTAATTCATCTGTGTGCATTATACACTGTGTCTTATCTTCATAGCGGACACGTTGAAAAGCTTCATTATATATTTTTAAATGAGAAAGTATTTCTTCATAAGGAGGAATAGCGTTTAATTTATTGGGAGGAAATGGCTGTGTAGCGGAACACAATAAAACAGTAGACCCACAAAATTCTGTTAAATAGTCAATAGCTGTTTGAAACATATTCTTACAAGACACAGGTAATGATTGAATTTCATCGAATATCAAAATCGCATCTGTCAATTGATGCATTCTGCGAATATTTTGTTTAGACCCATGGAAAAGTGCATTTAATACTTGCACATAACTTGTGAGGATTACTGCATGATCCCAACGTTCTGTGAATAGTTGATGCTGTTCATCATCATCAATAACAAGACTAGAATAATGTTCTAAGATGATGACTTCATCTTTTTCACCCAACACATCTCTTAAGTTAGCTGCATTTTGCGTCAATATTGACAAATAAGGTATCACATAGTAAATATGACGGATATGTTTATGTTTTTTTGCATGTGCTAATGCAAATCGTAAACTTGCTAACGTTTTCCCAGAACCGGTAGGAGCAGCCAGTGTGTAAATGCCTTGCTTTTTTTCTCCGGCCTGATAACATTCTAGAGATATTTGATTTCGTAACTGATTGATTTCTGTTTGCTTGTTTCCTTGTTGAAGAGTTAAAAGATGTGCATTTAGTTTTTCTTCTAATGTTTCCCAGATATGCAGGCGGTTCTTTTCAAAATAGGGAGGTTGAAGTACATTATAAGATAAAGTAGGATGATTCATGAACAAATATGTATCATAGCAATCTGCATCTCGTAATGCACTTTGTAATAAGCGCGTTTGCAATCCTAATTGAAAATACAAAAGTGTTCCATTTTTCTTTTTACAACCTTGCTCTTCTAAGAATGGTTTTAATTTATTTACATGTTCTTTCATGCGTAAAAAGAGAGTTTGATATTGTTGAATAGCCTCTTGGATGAGTGTTTGCAAATACCTTTTATCAAATATGCTGAAAAAGGTATTTACGCTTTCTTCATAATCTAATATTTCTTTCTTTGTCATTAATTTTGAATGAAAAGGCATTTCTTTATCCGGATTATACATATCATAAAGTTTTGAATGATGGGATAATATGATCAAACTTACGGATTCTATAAAGCATTTTTGTATAACTTCATTAGTATTATCTAAATTA
Source organism: Eubacterium sp. 3_1_31 (assembly GCF_964249515.1). Taxonomy (NCBI): domain Bacteria; kingdom Bacillati; phylum Bacillota; class Clostridia; order Eubacteriales; family Eubacteriaceae; genus Eubacterium; species Eubacterium sp. 3_1_31. The sequence continues at coordinate 2,595 of NZ_CAXUBY010000009.1, read as the reverse complement.
TAGAAATGATCATATAGATAAATAGCACCTGCAAAAGCATGATTAATTTTTTCATTTGTGTCTTCATCTTTCATTAAATATGCTTGAAATAAAGATTTAGCTTTTCCTAAATCATGCAGTATCCCACTTAAATAACCAATTTTATCAAGTTCACAAGTGGTTAAAAATTTTTGGCATAAAGCTGCTGTATTTTCTTCGTGCTGTTTTAGTGTTTGTGAATATGCTGTTTTTTTGATACGATGCGCTAATAGTTCACCCATGAAATGCCCCCCGACAGTGTTTGTAAGCGTTTTCTCAATTATATCATAAAATTTTAATTATTGAACGATATTATATGATTGACTTTTACAATTTATCGCTTATGACAAAGTTGACAAATCTTTATATTCTATATAAAATATGTAAACTACATATAAATTATATAGAAGGTGAAAATATGAATATTTCTATGTATACGTATCAGAAACAAATTGAACGCATTTATCGCAAATTAAACCATCGTTCTACTGGTTTTCTACGTCCTTACTATGAAAAATATCAAATAAGTGAACTTCAATACCGTGTTTTATCCCATATTCAAGAACATACCGCTTGTACCATAGGTGCCTGTGCAAAAGCCTTGCAACAAGATGCAGGCAATATGTCTGTAACCTGCAAAAAATTAGAAAAATTAGGATATATCTTTCGTAAACGCAGCGTGAGCGATGAACGTGTAGTCTTATTATATCCTACAGAATCCGGAAAAGCTTGTATTCATACGATCCATGATGCCATGTATCAGCATTATCAAAAACAATGGAATTATTATAACGATAAAGACAAAGAACTCATCGTAAAAGGATTACAAAAGTTAGAACAATTTATAGAAATGATAAATGAAAAGGAGGATCCTCATGAATAAAAAAGGTGTCTTATTCGATATGGATGGTACTCTCATCAATACCTATGAAAATATCAATTTCAAGCAAGCATTAAGTGAATTAAAGACTGTCCAAAAAACATTAATATTAAAAGTTTTAAAATCACGCGTGCGAAGCTTCTCAGAAATGGAACAAAAGATTCGTGAAGAGGTGGAAGATCCACAAGAAGCGCAAGATTTAATTGATCGTATCATGGATTTTTTACTAGATCATTATGATCATGCTCCTATGAAAAATGAAGCTTTGACCTTCCTGCATTATCTGAAGCAAAAAAATTATAAAATATGTCTATGTACAAACAATGCAACTGATGTGGTCAATCACATCTTAAAACACAAACAAATGACTCCCTATTTTGACTATGTTATTACTTCTCAACAAGTAACACGCAGTAAACCAGATCCTCAGATGTATCTAGAGGCATTACATAATGTCAATCTTAAAGCAGAAGAATGTGTAATTTTTGAAGATACAGAAAATGGTGTACAAGCTGCGAAAAATGCCGGTATTGATGTTATCGTTGTGAGCGATAAAGAAAAACGCAAATTTGCAGATTGTCCGATTATCATACAAGATTATTCTGATAAACGTCTGTATGAGTTATTCTAGGAGGATATCTTATGTTCTATATCTTATGTTTCTTCGCTTATAGCTTTTTAGGTTGGATATGTGAGTGCATCTATTGCAGTATTCCTGCCAAGAAATTCATAAATCGTGGATTTTTAGAAGGACCCTACTGTCCAATTTATGGCTGTGGAGCTATGCTTGTTATTTACCTACTCACACCTTTTGCCGCTAAGCCACTGCTTCTATTTGTAGCAGGCATCTTTGTTACAAGTGTACTTGAATACATAACCAGCTGGCTGATGGAAATGTTCTTTCATACAAAGTGGTGGGATTATTCAACATATCCTTTTAATATTAATGGACGTATTTGTTTAAAAAACTCTACACTTTTCGGTATTATGGCTGTATTTGTTTACTATGTATTGCATCCATTTGTAAATGATTCAATAAATCTTTTGCCGCATCCGGCACAAGCTATACTTTGTATATTGTTAATTATCCTATTCACCTATGATGGTGTATCAACACTTATGGCATTACTACGCAAAAACAAGGACTTCTTGGAAGTGGAGAACAGTATGAAAGAATTGGTCAAAGAGTTTAAAACAGCCCAGATTTTTCCACTTGAAGAACCTATAAGTGAAAGTATTCGCCGTGTTTTAGATAGTACCGATGCAGATGAAATTTTATTATCGCATATTAAAAAAATTCATGATATGGTAGATTCCCTGCATCAAAAACGTAAGCATACACACGAGCGTTTAAGTAAAGCATTCCCTAACAGAAAAGAAGCTTTATCTAGAACGAATATTGAAGCATTATTTAAAACAATGCACAATCACTTACATCATTAATCTTTGTAAACAATGAGCATCACAAAACATTAACCAAAAGAATTGGAAAAGCTTTTCTTCGTACAAATTCATATAGTATAAGATGTACTATAGCATCCAACTCTACCGTCATTGTTTGGACAATTGAATGGACATATAATCGCGGCTTATTATAAATTTATTGCATTTTCAAATAACATAAGGAGCTAACTATTAAGAAGTCAAGCATTTTTGAAAAAGATTGAAAAAGCATGACAAAAACAAGTGCTAGTAAA